>JAQBZS010000307.1 GCA_027622115.1 Planctomycetota bacterium
AAGGACGACTCCCGCCGCGAGCATTGAACTTTGAACCAGCCGCCCCTTGCACGAAACCTGCGCCAAAGAATTCGTCAGTCAAGAGCGAATTTCAACACCCTAAGGCTAGCGGTGAAGCGACCGCCACAAAGTGGCGCTGTCCTCTGGGCTGCCCGTCGCGCCATCTCGCGTACGGTTGGGTGCGAGTTGCCTCAGACGATTCCATTGTCATTCGTCGTCCGGTTTTTTGGTTCGTGCGTCGAGCCATTCGAAAACGCCTGGTGGCGGGATCACTGCTGCCACGCCGCCGGGGCTGTTTTCCGGCCAGGAACTTGGACTGATCAACTCCAGCGAACCGCGCAGATCGATGGATGACAAACCAAAGATGCCGCGAATGATCCACCACGCCAGACCGGCCGCGATGCCGTACATGGCGGCGGCCGCGCCGTGACGCACGACATCGGCGTCCCACAACGCTGCCATCACCGCAGCGAAGATGAACAGCAAGCCCATGCTCAGGCGGTTTTCGAAGGACGTCTTTCGCAGCACTAACGCCACCAACAATGCCGCGAGACTGAGGATCCAGGTTGTTGACGGTCGGTCCCACCACGACACCGTGATCGACTCGCTCCCACCCAAGCGGCTGTATTCATAGGCATTGCCCTGTCGGGGGAAAGACGCATTCGCGCCCGAGCCGCCCGCACCGTCCATCCAATTATCGAGGCTTTGTGGGCTAACCGCTCGATTCCGACCGCTTGCCAGCGACCAGAACGGCAGTTGCGTTTCCAGTTCAAAGCTGTCCGCATCGCCGACCAAGCTGTAGTCGTCCGGAATCCAGAACAACACGCGAAGATGCTGCACGGGGACAGCCGCGTCGCCCGCACCGCCCACGACCGGCAGCGGTAGTAATTCCTGGCCCAACCACCCACCGGAGAAAGGTTGAGTCTCCAGCTTCCGCCGCAATTGCAACGACAGTAGGAACGATTCACTCGAATTCCCGTCGCGAGACACATTGACGAAATAAGCCGTGTATTCGCCCTCGCTCTTGACGTCGGATTTCTCCAGCGACGCGGACTGTCCGTTGACTTGGGGTGAATGGATTTCGGCCCCGTCTGGTAGGTCGATCCGTAAGCGTTGGCGTTCGCTGCTGGTGACTCGATAGCGGCAGAGATACGTGGCCACCGGATCGCTGCCCAACACGACTTCGACCAGTGCCCGCGACACGACCGTTTTGACAACTTCTTGGACTTCGTGTTTCTCGGCTCGGATCGTCAGTCGAAACGAATCCCGCAAAGTCACGTCCAGCGAAACCTCTTCGTCTCCACGCTTCAGTTTCAGGGGAATTTTCACGACGGCAGCCGGGTCGCGTTCCGCCGTTTGTGCGATCAATTCACTCTCGAACCGAGCCGCCGAGGCGATGGCCTTGCCGCCGAGATCCGTGATGACATCGCCGACTTTGATGCCGGCCCTTTCGGCCAGTGAACTCGGCAGAAACCCCGTGATTTTGCAGCCGCCTTCCGCGTCTTCGGCTTGGATGCCGATCCATGTCAGCGGATGATCGTGCCAGTCCGATGTCGGGAAATACCGATAGGACAGACTGGCGTTGGGATGCGAGGTGATCTTCAGTTCGCGGACATCCACGTTTTCGGCTTCGTCGTTCGCGGCACCGGGCGTGAGCGACAACGCGCGATCCTTGGACACGGCGATTTCACCGGTAATCTGCGAAATGTGTACGGCATTCGCGGCGGTGGACGGCGGCAGCACGCGCAACGGCTGGATAATCGTGTTGGCCACCGCATCACCCTGCATGGCTTCCGGCGTGAGATCGTAGGTGATGGACAGCGTCAACGATCCCAATACATCCTTTTGCAGGACGACCGTGAATTCGGTCCACCCGTTGAGCGACGTCTCGGCCTTGACCTTCTGCTTGATCGCGTGTGCCGGTGATTCGATGCGGATGATGTCCGCGATCGACGTCGGTACCGCGAAGCGAAATGTGGCGATGCCCGCGTTGTCGATCTGGTACTTCAGTCTCGTCACGACATGCACGACTTCTTGTTCGACGCTGACCGTGGTGCCGACTTCCGCAGACAAACGCGTTTTCTTGCGAATCGTCCGCACCGGGATTTCGACGGGACGGCGGTTGAAGAACCATTGACTGACAAACTTCGCCTCGCCGATCACACCTCCGCTGGACACGTTCGCGGCGGTGGCGGCCTTGACCTTCGACTTGTCCGTGATCACGTCCAGCGACGTCGGCGCGTAAATCGAAATCGTCCCTTCCTCTTGATCCAAGCCGAGCGGTTCCAACACCGGCACGTTCAGCGAGACCTCGCCGCTGTCGTTGTCGAACTGCAACAGGCCGTTGATTGTGAGATTGATTTCACCGGTGCGTTTCTGAGCCAGTGTGACCTTCACTTCGCGAGATTGCTCGTTGAAGTCGTATTCCGTCATCGAATCAACTCGCACGTTGTCCAGCTTCAGGTTCTCGGGCAGTTTGACTCGCAGTTCAAAGATGCCGGCCCGCTCGACCGTGTAGTTCAGCACCGAACTCGTCTTCAAGCGATCGTCTTCGAAGATCACGTTCGTGACTTGTGCAACTTTGACTCGCGGCTCCAAGGGCTTCACCAGCACGCTGAGTTCGAACTTGGTCGAATAGAACTTGAAGAATGCCGCCGCTTGCCGCAGATGCTGTTCGACGTCGTTGGCGTTCACGCGTTCGATGCCCTGCTTTTGTTCCACGCTGAGCTGCAGGTCGTTGCCGTGCGCGATCGACAGCGTGCCGCGTTCGCCGTTCACGCCGAGTGCATGGATCCCGTAATAGTGGCCTTCGTCATCCACGCCCGCCGGTCGAAACGTGCCGACATTCTTCGCCGCCGGTCGTTCGGTCCGAACGGCGACCGTGAACGAACCCGTGGCCGGTGCCAGCAGTTCCACCAAGATTTCCTGGTGCGTGGCTTTGTCCATCGGGCTCCAACTCTTCACCTTCGCGCCGGGCGTTTCCACGTCGAGGATGCGATCGCCGAGCGGCACGGCAATCCGAGCCTCGGTCAACTCGCCGCGGAGAATCGAGTACGTCAATTGCGCGTCGGTGTGGACCAGTCCGTCCGCCACGTTGACTCGGGTGGCGTTGGCGACTCGCGTCAACAATTCCATCTGCGGTTTCAAGCTGGCCTTCGGATTCCAACTGGCCACGATGCGGTCGGTCGAACCGAGATGCGCCCTGATGCGAGTCTCTTTCGCGGCCGCGTCAACCGGCAGTGCAACCAGTCGCGGGGAAAGTTCGATGGTCTGCTCCGATTCGGGAATCGACAATTCGAACGTGGTGATGCCGACGGTGGGACAATTGAATTCGAAGCTGCGTCCTTCCGGCGACGTGCGAACGCGAGCCGTCAGTTCCAGCTTGACGATGTGTTCGCCGGGTTCCGCCAGCAGCAAGGCGTAGCTGCCGTTGGCGGTGCCGCGAAGAAAGACTTTTCCGCCTTGGTTGGTGACCTTGCCGACGGCGGCTTCGCCGAATCGCAACGGCACCTCCGCCCAGCCTTCGCCGAAGACCTGCACGGTGTACTTGGCGTTGATCTGAGCCTGATCCTTTTGCACGGTGGCCACATATTCGGCTTGGCTGATCACGGCACGCACAGTTTTTCGAAGTCCGGTTTCGCGAGCCGCATTCGCCTGTTTCAGCAGGTTCATGTACTCCTGCCGCGGCAAAACGATCATCGCGTCGGGCTGCTCGTAGACCTTCTTGAGGTCTTTGAACGGCACATAAATGATGCGTTCCGGCGGCAGTTTGGCGGTTTTCTCCGCTGCGGGACCGGGTGCCGGTTTCGGCTGTTGAGCCGACAAGCCGGAAGCGACGCAAATCACGGATGCAAACGCAAGCGCCCATTGTCGAAACATGGATCGCTCCTTCTTCTGAATAACTTGACGACTTGACAATTCAATAATGTGGATGCGGAACAAGTCGTTGAACCGTCAGCCGAAGGCGTACGCGTGTTGACATTTTGGGCACGCGTACGCCTTCGGCTGACTGTAAAACGACGCTTCGTCGCCGCAAGCAGACGCCGTAGTAGTGGGATTCGCCAGAATTCCGAACTGGGATTTCTGGCGAAATCCACTACTCAAAAATGCGCGCAAGAAAACAACAAGTCGCAAACTAGTAGTACGACGTAGCCCGTGGCCGACAATCGAACGAGGCACTTTGACGACTTGGCTGACTCGAATGCTCCGAGAATCCGCATTGATTATGACGATCAGTGGAAATGGGAAGAAAGGCCGTTGCACCCGGAATACCATCTCTCCCCTGAATTACCCAAATCTCGAAACGTGAATCCCAGATTCCACAGCTCAGCGCACCGGTAAACTCGGCTCACGCCCCGCAGAATCGCCAATCCGAGAAACTCCACGGTATTACCTCGCATCTCCGTTCGAGACTTTCTTGCCGACCGATTCACTCATGGGAATCGCTGCGGATTGACGAATTGCAGTGCGGGCGCCCTCTCGTTCATTTCACCCGGCGTCGCGAGTCGCTGCTCGACCGCCTCATGCGAGCGCCAAAATCGGAGGATGAGAAGTGAATCTCTCTCTTGCCATCGCACGTGGTCGAACTCAAAGTCCCAATCGGCCCGTCCGTGCGTCACGTTTCTTGATCGGTTCCGCAGACAACTGCCATTTGCGGTTGGGCGGTGGCGAAATCCCGCCGGAGCATTCTTTGATCCTCGTCCGCCCCGACGGGCCGATCATCGAGCAGCTCGCGGATGCACCGCCACTCTTGGTCAACGGTCGATCCGTGGAAGAGCACGCGTTATCGCACGACGACCTGATCCAGATCGGTCGCTTCCAACTGGATGTCATTCTCGGCGCGGAGCAATCCGCCGGAGCCGGTTGCGTTTCGGCTGATCATCCGCAAACCGGCATCGACCAACTCGCGGATCTGACGGACGAATGGCTGTCGCGACAGCAGGCTGGCGGATCGCAAGCATTGCTCGCGGAGATTCTCGGTCGAGCCGACGTCCGAGCCAAAAGTCTTGAGCATTCCGAAGCTGAAGAAGTTATGGCTCAATTAGCTCGATTCTCGCGAGCGTTGACGGCTCGCTCCGAGCAACTTACCGAGCGTGAAGCGGCGTTCCGGGAAGCGGAAGCAACATTGCTCGCTGCTCAAGAGCAGGTCGAGCAACAGTTGGAGCGGATGCGGCAGCATCTCGAAGAACGCAACGCTTCGGAAGCGGACGGCGATTCATCGCGACACCTACGCATCGCCGCGTAGCTCCTACGGGGTCCCCCGCGATTGAACGCCAACGAAAAAAGGGACCTGCCAAAAACAGATCCCTTTTCAATTTTCGTAGGAACGTTGGAGCTATTCAGCACCCACCGCGCCGGACGACCCGTAAGCGTCCTTCAGATTCGGCGACGTCGGCTTCCTCTTTCCGGCCTGATCAACAGCCACCGAAACGGCCAACTGGGCTCGGCGAAGTTCCAACAGCGTGAAATACCGTTGAGGTGGCAGGCCACCGAGACGCTTGATGGTCTTGTTGGCCAATTCTTGCCAACTCATTTTGTCGGTGAGATGCCAAGCCGCCGCTTGCGCCGACTTTTGATCGATTTTGCCGGAAGCCACGATGTACAGCAATTCCTGCAGGTTCGCGTCGCTGGTGTATTGTTCCGGCGGCATCAACTGATAATTCGCGGATGGACGCGGAACCGGTAGGCCGTGATTCAAGCAGACCGAACCGTATTGCACGCGAACGGTTTGTTGCGGGGGGATCGAGAAGAAGCCGCCGCCGCCACCCATTCCGCCACCCATCTGTCCGCCGCCCATCATGCCGCCGCCGCCCCCCATCATGCCGCCCCCCATTCCGCCGCCCATCGACTGGCCGCCGCCACCACCCATCTGTCCGCCGCCCATCATGCCGCCGCCGCCACCCATCATGCCGCCACCCATGGCTCCCATGCCGCCGCCGCCGCCGCCGAACTGATTCAGCACATGCACGCCCACGATGGCTCGCGGAACTTGAATGGACAACGGCTGATCGGTGGTGTTCTCCACCAAGACATTGCCGCCTTTTTCATCGCGTGGAATGACCTTCACGCCGATGCGGCCTTCTTTTTGACCTTTGAAGAATTCCAGCTTTTCGGCGTCCGGATCGAATTTCGGCCGCGTGATAATGCCACCGGATCGGCGAGCGGAACGTTTCGCCGCATCCAGTTCGATCATGAACACGGACGAGCAAATCGCCGCCAGGGCGAAACAACACATGACGAAGGGCATGCGACGCATCGGAATGTCCTTTGGTTCGGCTTTCCGTAAGCAGGTTCAGAAAGCCCCGCATACAGTCGTTTGATTGAGGATTGGCTGCAGACACATGCTGCAAACTCGTTCTGAGCAAAAACGAAAACCAAGTCCAGACATCAACTGATGTTATCGGTGTTCTTGGGGAAGCAGCAACAAAAACTTCAGATTCGACTGATTCGAAGATGATCGGTGCCGAATCACGCCGCTCGCTTCGCGTCATCGTAGCCTCGGCAAGCGTCCGCGAGAAGCCGATCGAGCCTCTCCTCAAGCATCGACCCGCCGATCAAGAGACTCAGGCACTCACGTGTTCCTTAGTCATCGCCGGGATTTTCTACGGTGCGGACGATGCATTCCGTGAAGGAATCGAGTTGTTTTCAAGCAGGCACGACAAACTGGCGGTCATGCTCGAAACTTCCGGCGGATCCATTGATTCACGCGAGGAACGACTACATTCCATTGGTTGGTTGATTGATGCGAGCGAGGAAGTACAAATGGATGTTCCGGCGGACGAAAAGTCGTCGCGTAAGTCCGACATCATTTTACTCGACACGCTGCGAGACGGGGATTCAATTAACCCGCCGTTGTCGCGTCCTTCGTGGAAGTCAGGCTGCCGGAAGTCGATGGACCCGGTTGTTGGGTCGACAACGATGCCGGCTTCGTGGTCTTGAGCAATTCGACCAGGCGCGTCGTGACCTCTGCCGGAAACGCCATGTACTTTCCGTTTTCCGGTTGCTTGATTAGGTGCTTCATCAATTCGAGCGATACCTGATACGAATCGGTGATTGCTTGCTTTTGGCCCGCCAGGGGTCCGCCTTGAATTTTGGTCATCAAACCCTCGCCTCGCTCCAGTTCGTAGCGGGACGGTGGCTGAAAGCCGATGTACACACGGCCGAAACAACCCTTCCAGAAAAATAAACTCGGTCGCTGCATATAGCCCTGGATCATTTGGCCGTTCAGCACATTGATCTCGAAGAGGATGTGGTCCACGCTCGACGCGCCGTCCAGCGGTAGCCGGCTGAGGGCATATGCGGCTTCGGCGGAAACAATCCAGTGTCGCTGTTGACGATCTTTCAAGACCTGACGCAATTCGTTGACCACATCAATGCTCGGCGCGCCGGAGGTTCTCAACGTCTGACAACATCCCAAAGCTTCCGTCAACCGGCGTTGATACCAAACCAGTTGACTGGCATTCCGCAATTCGGTCACCAACACCGTGATGATTTCGTGGCGATCTTTGTTCGTCAGTTGCTGGAATTGCATCTGCTGCGGATTCGGATTGAGGTCATGGTCCGAATTTGAATACAGAATCCTTTTCAGCCCTTTGAGTGCCGCAATTTTCAGCGACTTGTGTTGCTCGGGATCCTTGATCACGCCCAGCAAGACGGGAAACGCGCCGGCATACGGAATCCCGACGATTTTCTTGCTTCGATTGGACTCGACAACTTCCAGTCGAGCCAACAAGTACAGCGCGTTCAGACGCACATAAAAGTTGTTGTTCAAGAGAGCCACGCAATGATCCGTCACGATTTGCATAACGGAATCGCGGAACAGCGTGTTTTTCGGTGGTTCAACATCCCGACCCGCATTCCGCAACGCCAACAGCAATTTGTCGGCGACCGCGTCCAAGTTTTTACGCTCGGACTTCTCC
>JAQBZS010000308.1 GCA_027622115.1 Planctomycetota bacterium
ATCAAAACCTGCTCTCGCGCTGCTTGACGACCTTCGCGTTCGGCGTGGGGCGGATCTGGATGTGACCACGGATGTGGCCAACTTCCGCGGCACGGCGGATCGAGTCAGCGACGGCAGCACCGGAACGTCGTATCGAGTCTCCAATCCCAACGGTGCGATCTTGCGGGCACCGACCAACGCGACCGTCACCGGTGTTGCACTCAGCAGCGGCGACCTGCCGAGTAACACGCTGCCGCTGACGATCATCGAACTCGACTTCGGCGACGGCTGGACCGGCCGCCTTTCCAACTTCGGCGGCGTGATCTCGGTCGCTTCAGGCGATGAACTTTCCGCCGGAGACTCGATGGGCACCCTGTCCGCCGGAGACAGCGTGCGGTTCGATCTGAAGTACCAGTCGTATGACGGCAGCCCCACGACCGTGCCCGTCGATCCGTTCCTGGCACCGTACAAGTTCTTCGCCGAACCGCAGGTCACCACGCCCGGTGACGGCGGCGGCGGCGTCAGCAACGCGCTGGACAGCGTCAACCAAACCTACGTGTTCAACCCGCACGAGTTCGCCACATCGCCGGCCAACAAGTCACAAGATTGCCTGATCGAAGACGTCCATCAAGACGCCGGTTGGATGAGCGTGCAGCTCCACTCGGGCGAGTACGCTGAAACCGTAACGGACCTGGAGATTCCCGGCCGCGGTTTCAATTGGAAGTTCGAACGCACCTATCGCAGCGGTGCCAACTTTGAAACGGCACTCGGGCAGAGCTGGGACTTCGCGGACAACCGGCGAATCGTCGAAGCCGGCGCGGACAACACCGACCGCCTCCGCCTGACGTACGCCTCGATCGAAGCCGGTGATGTCGTCCGCCTGGACGGCAAGGGCCGGATGGACTTGTACGAGCTGCAAGCCGACGGCACGTTCCGGTCGCCCGGCGAGTTCTACACGCGGCTGGAGAAACTCGCCGACGGGACGTTTCGCGAACGAGACGAGCAGGGCAGCGTGGCCGTGTATGACGCGGTCAACAGCGTGGGCGTCGGCCGGGTCCTGTCACTCTCGGATCGCAACGACAATTCGCTCCGCTATGAATACGACGAGCACGGTCGCCTGGACCGCGTGCTGGACACCATGGGCCGAGTCATCCGCTACGCCTATGCGGACGACGGCCTGATCACGCACATCGAAGACTTCGCCGGCCGCCAAGTCCGGTTTGAATACGATGCCAACCGCGACCTGGTGGCGGTGACGTCGCCCGTGGTCGAGGGCACGTCCACCTGGAACGACTTCCTCGATGGCCGCACCACGCGCTACGTGTATTCCAGCGGGAACTCGAACGAGCGGCTCAACCACAACCTGCTGCAGATCATCCGGCCGAACGAAGTGGCCGTCGGAGCGTTGGACGGCAACTTCACGCCGACGATCACGCTGACATACGGGGCGGATGACCGAGTCGACTCGCAGACGGTCGGCGGCACGAACGCGAACGGCGTCGAAGCCGGCGGCACCATCACCTACGACTACTCGACCACCAACGCGCCGCGGCCCAACGACGCCACCGTGGTGTTCCACACGCTGGAAGTGAACGATCGCGCGGGCAACTTGACGCGGTACGAGTTCAACACGCTGGGCAACATCCTGCGGATCGAGGAGTTCACCAACCGCGACGTGCGCCCGGGCGATGACGAATCCTTCATCACCAAGTTTGAATACAACACCGATGGCGAGCTGTTGCGGAAGATCAACCCGGAAGGCGATTTCATCACCACGGCATTCGCCTCGACGGATGACCGCTTCCAGGCCGGCAACGCCGTGCGGACCGAGCATCATCGCGGACAGCGATCCGGCGACCAGGACGTGCTGATCACCGAACGCGGGTTCGAACCGATCTACAACCAGGTGCGCAGCGTCACCGACGCGCGGGCGTTCGACCCGGAACACGAAGCACCGATTGTCGTGGACGGACTGGACAACGCGGATCGCTACACCACCGAGTGGTTCTACGACTACCAGGAATCGGATCAGCAGTTCCTGGACGCATTGCTGTCCGGAGCCGCCGAGTTCTCGACACTGCTGACCGTGGACCAGAGCGTGCTGACTACCGAAGTCTTGTTGGTCCGCGAGCTGGGATTGAGCGAAGACGCGATCGGTTTGCAGACATTGCGAGACCGGCTGAGTGAGGCCGGAGTCCAGTTGGGACTGGGTGATTTGAACGCGGACGGAACCACGGACGCCGTCGTGGCCGGGAACGTGGTTCGCATCGAGTACCCGGACGTGCATCTCCTGGTCGGTTCGAATCAGGCCGCCGTGGAAGGCGATCGCACGCAAGAGATCGTGGAATTGTTCCGCTACAACCGCTTCGGGCAGTTGACGTCGCAAGTGGATCAAGAGGGCAACCTGACCACGTACGAGTATTACGCCGAGCAGAATCCGAACTCGCTGAATGACGGCGTGGACAACGCGGACGGCGCGGCGGACACGGGCGGGTATCTGCGGCGGGTGGTGGTGGATGCGAACCCGAACGAATCCCGCGACGTGCTCGACCCGGCAGGCGCGAACGGTGACGGACCGGATCCGTCGGCGCAGCCACTCGACCCGACCCGCAACTCGGGATCCGGCGCGGCCTCCACGCACATTCAGGGCCACTTCGAGTATGACTCCGTCGGCAACGTGATCCGCTCGGTCGACGGCCGCGGCGTGGTGACCGAGTTTGAAGTCAACGCGCTCAATGAGGTTGTGGTCGTCACCACGGCAGCCGATCACGGCTTCTACGCGCCCGGTGTGTTCGATGCGGAAGAACCGCTGGAACTGGAAAACTTCGCGTACCAGCGGCGGCTGTTCCGTGACTACAACGGCAACGTCGTCTTGGAGCAGGCCGAGGATCGCGGCAACACCTCGCACACCGACGGCAACGTACCGACGGCCGACCTGTCGCGGCACTTCTTCCTGGAACGCTCGCGGAGCACCGGCAACAACGCGCTGCGGCTGTTGGGCGACGACAACCAGGACTGGGAGATCAACCAGTGGAACGGCCTGCTGGTGCGGATCGAAGACGGCACGGGAGCCGGCCAGGTGCGGACAATCGTCGGCAACACGTCCAACATGCTGTTCCTCGATGAACGCTGGGACGACGTTCCGGACGAGACCTCCGTGTATGTCATTCTGCCCAACCCGGATGCCGAAGGCGGAACCGCGTATGCCGACACGGCCTTCGAGTACGACATCCTCGACAACCGCATCGAAACCGTGCGGGAAGTTAACCACGACGCAAACCACTACGTGCGGACCAGCGATCGCTACGACCGCAACGAAAACCGCGTGCTGACGATCCTGCCGGAAGGCAATGCCATCTCCAGCATCTATGACGAACGCGACCTGCTGTTCCAGACGTCGCGCGGTGTGGTCGAAGCGCCCGACTCCGCGCTGATGGCGGCGGACGATCCGGTCAGCTTTGACGTCCGCGGCGGGGAACTGTGCCAATGCTCGACGTTCTACGTGGACGGCAACCGCAACGTGATTGCCATCGTCGACAGCGATGACACCGACCGCGATGCCTCGAACAACATGCGGATCTCGGCGACACAATCCAGCCGAGTCGGCGATGCCGTGCGACTGAACTATGACGGCTTCGACCGGCTGATCTTCACCACGGACGCCATGGGCAACCAGACTCGCAACACCTATGACGCGGCCGGAAACGTCACGCGAGTCATCCGGGACGGCGATCCCGTAAACGACAATAACTCGACCAGCGACAACGTGACGCTGGCGGTGACGGAATTCGTCCATGACGAACTGAACCGGACAGTCGTGCAACAGCAGGTGTTGTTCGAAACACCGGACGTCATTACGCAGCGAGACGTTGAACTGACCGACACCGAAGCAATGGACCAATTCCTGTCGCAGTCGCTGGTGGACGACCTGCTGGACGCCGCCACCGTGCCTGGCGCGATCGGCCTGCAGAACGGGCGAATCCTCGGGCGTGTGTCCCATCTCACCGAGTACGACCGCAAGTCCCGCGTCACGTTCACCGTGGAAGACGACCTGGTCACGAATCGCCGCGAATACGATGGGGCGGATCGCGTGATCAAGACCACGGACAGTGCGCTCGCGAACGGGTTCTCGCTGACGCCCGCCACGGAAGACTCGCCCGCCGTCGCCGCGTTTGATCCGACGCAGTTGGCCGGCAACACGGTCGAACGCGCCTATGACGACAACAACAACGTGGTCGAACACTTGGAAACCGACGTGACCGACGTACTGCTCTCGTCAGGCCCGGAACAGTTCCGCACCACGTATTACTACGACAGCCTGAATCGGTTGCAGACCCGCGTGAACAACATCGGCCAGGCAATGGACCACCGGTACGACTCGCGGAACAACCGAGTGGCGACGGCGGACGCACAAGGCCCCACGGTTCTGTTCGGGAAGCCGCGAGCCGTCCATCGTCGCGGGCTGCGCAGCACGGACCGCATCGACGACGTCAACTACTTCGGCAATGTCACGCTCTACACGTATGACGGCCTGAACCGCCAGACCATGACCGAGCAGCTTCTGACGCGGCGGGGATTCGGTGACGGGTTCAACATCGGCGCCACCTTGGAAGGCGTCCGCTCGCACCGGCCGAATGTTGACGCTTCGCAAGGCGGCGGTGACGGCATCATCCGCACCGCGACCACCTACGACGACAACTCGAACGTCTCCGCCCGAATCGACGACAACGGCAACGTGAGCTTGCGGCTGTATGACAACCTGGACCGCAAGATCACGGAGACCGAAGGCTTGAATGTCCGCTCGCAATTGTCCGAAGACCTGATCCTCGGCGACCGCGTGGTCCCGGTGAACACCGCCGCAACGATCAGCAACACCAGCACGGGAATCAGCGAGGCGAAGATTGAAGCCCAGTTGGCGGAAGCCGCGTCGCGCTTGGACGTGATCGAACCGTTGTTTGTCCGCCCGGCCGATCGCGTTGACGATCAGCCGCCGACCACGGTCGTCTACGGCTACACGCCCGACAGCAACGTCCAGTACATCGAAGACGAGAACGATACGGAAATCTTCACGCAATACGACGCGAACAACCGCGCGGTGGCCGTACGGGTCTATCGCGCCGGTCAGCTCGACCGCCACAACGATGATCCCGTGTTTGATCCCAACCCCAGCAGTGACTTCGCGAACCACACCGACCCGGACAACCCGCCGGTGGTAATTGGCACAACGCGGCAGAACTTCACGTACGACGGCCTGAACCGCCGCACGAGTGCCACGGACAACAACAACCCCGGCTCCGTCGCGGACGATTCGCGGTTGACGTCTGCGTATGACAGTCTCAGCCGCGTGGTCGAACAGACGCAGCAAACCGGCACTCGGGACGTGCGAGTGATCACGTCCGACTGGAACGCCAACGACCGGCGATCCGGCCTGACGTACTCGAACGGCCGCGAGCTGTCGTTTGCTTACGACACGCTGGACCGGCTGAAAGCCATCAGCGATGTCCCCGGCCCCGATGACCCGCCCCGCATCGCCGTGCCGCTGGTGCATTACGACTACATCGGCACCGACCGGGTGCTCGAGCGTGCTCACCAGAACGGCACGCAAACATCAATGCTGGGCCCGATTGGCATCGTGCCCGGACGAGATGACGTGGGCTACGACGGGCTGCGGCGAGTGGTCCAGATGCGGCAGGTCTCCGGGCACAACTTCGACTTCGCCGGAACGACTCGCACCTACGACCGCGAGAACAACGTCACCAGCGAAGGGAAGACGCACGATGTCGATAACAGCGAAACCTACCGCTACGACTCGGCCTATCGCCTGACGGGACTGGATCGCGGCCTGCCGGACGGCGCGGATCCCTCTGCGTCCGAAGGAGACACGCGCCAGCCGCAGGACAGCCGTTGGACGCTGGACGGCGCCGGCAATTGGCAGTCCGTCGACGGTGAGACGCGGCAGCATACGTCGTTCAACGAAGTGGCAACTCGCACGAGCGGCGGAACCACGACCGCATTGGCCTACGACGACAACGGCAACCTGCTTGAAGACGGCGAACACTCATACGAGTACGACTTCCGCAACCGTCTGGTCCGTGTGACGGACGCGGGCGGGAACGAGGTCGCACGATACGCGTATGACGCGAACAACCGCCGGTCGCTGTCCGTGGTCTCCAACAGCGGCGAATTGGATGGCACCACCGAGTTCATCTACGACGGTGCTCGCGCGATTGAAGAGCGCAACGGCGACCAGACGCTGCGTAATCAATACGTGTACGGCAATCGGATTGATGAAGTCGTCGTCCTGGACCGCAATCTCGACGCCGACGATTCGGCCGTGGGATTGAACGATCAGCGATTGTTCTACCACTCCAATCCATTGGGATCGGTGATCGCGTTAACGAACGCGTCCGGCAACGTGGTCGAAGGCTACGACTATGACGCCTACGGCCGCGTGACGGTTTTCACCGCGGGCGAGAACGGCGTCGTTGATTTCGGCGGAGACGATGTGATCGCGGTGGACGGAGTGAGTGAACTCGACAACCCGTACCTATTCACCGGCCGCCGCCTGGATGCGGAAACGGGTCTCTATTACTACCGCAATCGCTACTTTGACGCCGGGTTGGGCCGATTCATTCAACGTGATCCGATCGGAACGTGGGGTGACCCGCTGGCGTTAGGCAATGCCTACGTATACGCCGCCGGACGCCCGGTCACTGCGACCGATCCGCTGGGGCTGTTCTTGTCTTTGGAATACAACATGCTATTGGGCGGCTCGTTTCTTCTAGCGACCTCGGGCAGTACGTCCTGCGACGGCAACGGGTCGATCATTAACGCCAGTTACGACGTTTCGTCTGCCATTGGCGCACTGTCTCAGCACTACGTGTTGGATTTGGCTGCTGTCGGGCCTCCAATAGCAAATGCCGCGGACAGCAACTATCCGGGAGTGACGGGGCTTCACGGATGCGGCCCCGGCGGTTCGTGCGGCGTTCCTGTCACACGCGTCTACACGGACTACTCTCGCACGTCTATCGGAGTGGTCGATCAGAGTTACACCTATTCGCCAATGGGAGCCAGCGAACAGGGGCGAGAGCTTTCGGATGTGGAAGTCGTTTGCCACTACGAATTGCACTGGATACTGTTTTTCCCGTATCGGATTTGGATTTGCGAGGAATTCGAGATTCCCGAAGAGCGGCCGCTTGAAATCCCATACAACCCGGGTCCGCCCCCAGCGGGGCACGCTGGAGATGAAAAATACCCCCAGGTCAACGACGTGCATGTGGTCCCACCGGTTTCCTCGCTCCTCGTGCTTGAACTACTGTTGTAGCCGGTCGGAACCGGTCGCGGCGTCCTGACGGACCTTGTTTGAACCCAGACGAAATTCGCTTTATGGGGCGATTGAAAGTCGGACAATTCCGGTCGGTTCCGCATGTCCGGACACGCCTTAGGCTGTTGAAAATTGGAACTTGACGCTGCGAACTGTCTGCGCACGTTTGATCGGGCTGCGGTCGCACGACTGCAGCCAAGCCACCACCAGAGTCTTGCCTAAGTACCTGTCCAAGAACTATTCCGTGTGTTTCGTTTTTGGGCGGATGGTGTAGTTAAGCTTGGGGCAGACCGTGTGGCGAGTCAGTTGGATCTTTCTGAAGTCCGCTGGGGATACTTTCACACCTGTTTGGGGGAAAACCATGGGGACACAGCATTTCTTTGACGGCCTTGTGTGGACACGGGGAAAACCATGGGGACACAGCATTTCTTTGACGGCCTTGTGTGGACACGGTAGGCTGCTCAGACCACTCGCCTTGGGGAGGACGACACATGGCTCGACTGGCCCGTTCGGAAGTGTTTGCGCCTGATGAGATCGCCATCATCCACTGCATCGCTCGCACGAATCGCCGATGCTTCCTGCTTGGCGATGATCCCATCTCCGGAAAGAAC
>JAQBZS010000309.1 GCA_027622115.1 Planctomycetota bacterium
ATTTGCCGCCGATCTATCAAGGCACGCGAATGCGACCCACCGGTTCGCCGATTCTCAACCTGACTCCCGATCACGAGGAACCCAGCGAAGTCGTCCGGCTCAGCCGAGACCTGCTCAAGAAGCTGGACCGGATTCACAAGCAGCAGCGCGCGGGTGAATTGCAACTTGACGCCCGCATCGCCAGCTATGAATTGGCGGCTCGCATGCAATTGCACGCGGGAGCGGCACTCGATCTGACACAGGAAACCAAAGCCACGCTCGACGCGTACGGTGTCGGCGATAAGACGACGGACAATTATGGACGCCGCTGCATCATGGCTCGGCGGCTGATCGAACGCGGCGTGAGATTCGTGCAGCTCTTCACGCGAGGCCAAATGTGGGACAACCACAGCAACATCGGCACGTCGTTGGTTTCGGCGTGTCAACACACGGATCGGCCGGTCGCCGCGCTCTTGGACGATCTCAAACAGCGAGGTCTATTGGAAGATACGCTCGTCGTGTGGGGCGGCGAATTCGGTCGGCTGCCGATCGCACAGCTCCGCGGCAGCGACGTCAAGAAAGCCGGGCGAGACCACGGACCGACGGGGTTCAGCGTGTGGATGGCCGGTGCCGGCATCAAGCGCGGTTTTCAATACGGAGCGACGGACGACGTGGGTTGGCGAGCCGTCGAAAACCGAGTCAGCGTCAATGACTGGCATGCCACGATTTTGCACGCATTGGGCCTGCATCACGAGGGTCTATTCCACGAGCGAAACGGCTTGAAGGAACGCATCACCGGGGTGGAAGAAGCCCGCGTCGTCCGTGAGATCTTTGCATAGTGACGGCAGCGTCCACCTTGAGGACGCTTCCCAAATCGAAAAGTACGCCAGGCACCCGTTCATGAGCGATACACCACCGGTCGAACTGCCTCGAACGTGTCTGCCGACGTGGGACATCGACGAACTGCCCGATCCCAAGCCGCTGGGCATCAACAATTTGGCGGGGTTTATCGGACCCGGAATTGTGATGTGCGGTATTCAGATCGGCGGCGGCGAATGGCTGTTCGGGCCGGCGATCACGGCCAAATATGGCGGCGGTCTGATGTGGATCGCGACTATCGCCATCATTACGCAGGTCTTCTACAACATCGAATGCGGTCGCTACGCGCTGTATTCGGGCGAACCCGTTTTCACAGGCTTCATGCGCACCAAACCCGGTCCGAGCTTCTGGATCGGCGTGACCGTCGTGCTCACTCTGGGTGCCCTCATACCGGGTCTCTCGACAAATGCCGCCGTGTTGATCACGGCCATGTATCTCGGTCACCCGCCGACGACCGACGACTCACTGATGATCAATAGTATCGCGTACGTCACGCTCGGTGTGGTGGTGCTGCCGGTGCTGCTGGGCGGCAAAGTTTACAACACGCTGCAATGGGTCATGACAGCCAAGGTCTTCATCGTGCTCGGCTTTTGTCTGTTCATCGGAGTGCTGTTTGTCAGCCCGCAGGGTTGGATCGACGTCTTCAGCGGCTTCGTGAAATTCGGCAATGTTCCGGTCGAGAACGGCGCGGGTGGTGAAGTCGTCGTCAATGCATTCACTCAGTTCTTTGAAACGGGAGACTGGCCGCTCGTGGCGATGGGAAACATCGCGTTGCTGGGCGCGTTTGCCGGCTACGCGGGTGGCGGCGGACTCAGTAATTCGACCTACAGCAACTTCGTTCGCGACAAAGGCTGGGGCATGGGCAGTCGGGTCGGCGCGATACCCGCGGCGATCGGTGGGCGAAATATTCGGCTCAGTCACATCGGCAAGGTGTTCCCCATCAACGCCGAAAACCTGCGGCGTTGGAATGGCTGGTGGAAGTACATCATCACCGATCAAGTTTTCATCTGGGCTCCCGGTTGTTTCATGGGCGTGGCGCTGCCGGCGTTGATGTCGATCGAATTCGCCGAGTCCTCGCCGCTGTTCGGGACGGACGCCGCCTATTCGCAACCGTTGATTGCGGCGGACGGCATCCGCAACGCCGCGAGCCTCGGTGACATCGCGCCGTTGCTGTGGTTAACGGCGTTGTTCGTCGGGCTGGTGGTGTTTCTGCCGAGTCAGATGGCGATCGTCGATGGGTTTTCGCGACGTTGGACCGACATCATCTGGTCGTCAAGTACGCGAGTCCGAAACACCATGAGCGGCGGCCAAGTCCGCTATATCTATTACGGAATCCTCGGTGCTTACGTGGTGTGGTCTTACATCGCCGCCACCATTTTCCTGACATTCGGCGACGCCCCCACGCTGATGGTCACGGTAATTGCAAATCTCAACAACGTGGCCTTGGGTTTGACCGCGTTCCACGTGCTGTGGATCAACTGCACGCTGCTGCCAAAGCCGTTACGGCCGCGTTGGTACAGCCGACTCGGCGTCTTTTATCTGGGGCTGGCCATTCTGGTCTTTACGGCGAGGGTCTTGCCGTTGATCACCGAGGCGGATTGACTGGATCGTCCGCCGGTCAGTTTGCTGGCTCTTGGCTGGCTGCGATGCGGCTGTTTCTCGGCCTCCACCGACCCCGTGTCGGTGGAGCCCACAACTGATCGCTACTAGCTGCGAGAGTCGTCGCCCCACCGACGCGGGGGTCGGTGGAGGGTGGAGGCGTGGTCGGGCGGGGGACGTTCGGTGGTAGCAGTCAGTCATTTCTCCACTGACACGGGGTCAGTGGTGGAAAATGCGCGCAAGAAAACAATAAATCTCAGAGTTGTAGTACGAGCGACGTTCACGCCGAAGAGGCGCTGTCCAATTAGGACGAGCGCAGAATCAACGTACCGAGGAATACGTAGGCCGGTACATGCTCCGCGCAGTTCCGGCGGGAACTGCCGGAACTGCGGAGAGCTTGTTATGCCATGAGCCGGTGACACGTTCGTCGCCCATCGTGACACGAATTTGGAGAGACTCGACAAGCTTTAGCGATCTTTCAGGATGTTCCGGCCGATTCGAGTGAAGGATTGCGGGTTGTTCGGCTTGCACCGGACGGAACGCGATGAAGATTCGCGGACGGCATGAACGCTAGGGATTGGGTCATCGGTGCGATTGATACCAGCCGAACTTGTGTGTCAGACAAACAGGCTTTCGCGCTCTCCACAATTCGTCTGGGTTCCGCGAAACCGAACAAGTTACGTCGGACAGGAATGTCCGCCCTATCAAGTATTGCAGTGCGGAATTCAACCCCCTCGGGGGTTGACTCACTCGGCCCGACCCCCAAAAGGGCCTCATCCGTGATCGCACTTCCAAGGAGGGAACGAATGCGCAACACGCTCAAGGTGGCGGTCGGCATCACGCTGGCTAGCGGGCTGATTTCGCCACTGCTGGCTCAGAACAGCAGTCCGTCTCCGGTCCTTCAATCGGCAAGCGGAGTTGTTCCCTTATCTGCGGCCCCGCAATCCGGCGCGATTCAACAGGCCGTTATCCGACCGAACGCCCCGCAACTCGGCGGCATTCAACAGGTGAATGGTGACGCGGTCGAATTCGGACTCCCGCAAGCTCCGGTTTCGCAACCCGCGACGCAGCAGGCCGCAACGCCGCCGCAAACGATTCAGCCGACGTCTCGCCCAATCCAACGGCAACACCCGACCCCGGTCAATTACCGGCAAACCTACGGAGCGGTTCGCAGCCCTTACCCGCAAACCGTCTCGCCGATCAGCTATCAACAATACGTCCAGATACAGCAGGCTCAAGCGATGGTGCCGGCCTATCGGATGGACGTCCACCCGCAAACCAACGCGGCACTTTATCCGTCACCGAAGCCGAATGTGCCGATCCAAGTCGGTGCCACGGCCATCACGACGCAGGCTCTGCACCCTCACGAATTCCTATACCCGCACGACTATCGAGCCCTCTACCCACCGTTCTATTACAAGGTGAAGGGGTCGTGGTTTGTGACTCCGTTCGGTGTGTGGTCCAGGGACCGTTGGGAGTTGCAGGGCACGGAAGTGAAGGTCAAGTACCGCTCGAAGATTCCGTTGTTGGGCGGCTTCACGACACCGCTCAACAGGTAATGGCGTTCATCACGGAGAACATGAATCCGGGGTTGTGATGTCGATCTTGTTCGACAAGCAACAGCCGCGAAACGCGACCCGACCCGACACAACAGTATTCCAGTCATCGAGGAGTAGTTCCATGCCAGCCAAGATTTGCACAATTCCGTTGTCGCTGACCGTGGCAACGCTATTGGCCGGTGGCTCGGTTGCGTTCGGCCAGTCGTCATCTCCTTTCGAGTTGATCGACCCATCGGTCGCAGATTCGACGAACAGTGCGACCTACGTAGCCGATCAAGATCGACGCGCACCGGCGTTGATCCGCATATCGGACTTAGAACCACAACCGGCAACCGAGCCACTGCCCGTAGCAACTCCGCAAGAATATCCGCCGGTTTACAAATACCACGATTCCGGCATCCAGCAATGTCGTGATGCCGGACATGTGCGGATCATCTCCGTGGACGACGTGATCTATACTCTGCTTGAGCAACCGCCGTGTGACTCAAAGGTGGGCATGGCGTATGCCAAAGTCAGCCGGACCGCGCGGGCTGGTGCGGGGCTGTTTCTTGGCCCGCTTCGCGAATGGTATCACCCGCATGCGGTCAGCCTGATCGCTCGCAATCGTCACACCAGCCGCTGGTTCCTCGATCTGCTGCACCCGACGGGATGCTGCGGAACCGGCTGCCCCGTGGCCGGGAAGTACGGCATGACCTATGCGGTCGATCCGGATTACGGCGACCAACGCGACGGCGGGTTGTATGCGGCTCAAGGCTATGGAGTCCCGGTTTCAGTGCCGATCGCCCCCAACGTGGGACACACTTACAACTACGGATGGGGAACGCCCAGCAGTCGGTTGACTCCCCTCTCGCATCGAAGCCCGCAGATGATTCGTCAACCGGCCGGTCGCTGATCGTCGTCGTTTAACCGTCAGCCGCAGGCGAACGCGTTTAGCCTCAGCCACTAAGTAGCCACCGTCGCCAGACGGTGGAGGCAGTGCTGCGAAACCACCGTCTGGCGACGGTGGCTACCAAGACAACAGCGTGCAGAGAATAACTACGATTCCGTTTCTTGTGTCAATCGCCGGAGAGGAAGAAGCATGACGATTTTGAGTCCCACGGCATCCGGCCGTCGAATCGCATGGGCCGTGCTCGCCGCCTCGTTGCTGGCACCGTCCCTGGCACGAGCGGACGGATTGTTCGGCCTGTTCAATTGGATGGACCGCAAAGCCGAATCCTCGGTCGAGTCCGTTCGAGACTATCATTGCCGCGGCGGAGTGAATTGCCGACCGGTGAATTCTTACATGACACGTGACGGCGTGGTGGTGTATTACACCGAGCCGAAGTGGCGCATTGCCGGAGCCGATTCCGGTTGGAACGCGCCGCAACGCACTCCCGTCCAGCGCGTCCCGGTGACTTATCGCAACTATTGGCCCCAAAACTGGTACGGCCAACCCAGCAACCACACGCCACCGTCGCACCCGACAATCTACACGCCCACCGATACAACGCAACTGGGTTACTATTACACGCGAGTCCCCAGTTGGCAGCCCAACCGAGCCATGCGGCCACCCGCGCCGTGGCCGGCGTTTTATCACGATCGAGCCTGCCCGCAATACGGCGGCTACTGCCCTCACGCGGTCGTCATTCAGTCTGGACCTGCACCTGCAGCCCAGCCTCAGACGCTGCAGATTCCTCCGCAACCGGAGCCCGCGGATGGAGCCACCACGGCTTCCATCAACTCGCCTCGGTAGCCAAGAGGATCACGAAAGCAGCCCACTCGCTCTCCGGAGCGGATGGGCTGTTTTTCGTTGAGGACCACGACAAATTCCCACGTTCACAAGATTCATCGCTGGCTCTCAAGGAGAACTGCTGAAATAATCACGAGCATGAACAAAACCTGAATCCCCCACGGGCCACAATGGAGTTTGACGTGCATAATCGTGGTGTTCAAATTCAGATGTGGGATCGAGACGTACGAATCCAAGTTGAAGGCAGCATGAACGCTCGCCGAGTTGTCAATCGGCTCAGGCACCAAGGGATCGAAGTGCGACGTGTTTCTCAGTTGGACGGCACGTCGCATGTCTTGATTTCAATGAGGTGCTCGCAAAACATGACGTTTACCAAACTCAGAGCACTCATCGCGGATATGCCGGGCCTTACGATCCCATTCTGAACCACGATCGATCACTCTTGCTCAAGGGAACATGGATGTGACTGGGCTCGATCTCGTCAAATCGCTCTCCACAACCGCCTTCGCGTTTCGCGGTTACAACGTCACCAATCTGGGTAAGTCCCCGGAACTGTTGGCCCACGCCACCTATGGGCCGATCGTCGAACGGCACCTGGCCGAGGCTTCGGAAATCTGCCGGGACGTGTTGGAACGTCCGGTGGATCTTGTCTCGCGAGTCCGCCTACGCGCCGAAACAACGCTCGACACGTATTCCGAGGATCTCGCCATGATCCTCGGCGTGGAACTCGCCCAAATCGAGATCCTGGAAACAGTCTTCGGCGCGAAGATTCAAGACGCCCAAGTCGCGGTCGGTTACAGCCTCGGCGAATTGACCGCGCTGGTGGCGTGCGGTGTGTACGACTTGCGAAACGCGCTCGAGCCGATCTTGAGTTTCTCCGTGGACGCGGCCGCGCTCGGGCACGACGTTAAGATGGGCATCCTGTTTTCCCGTGGTCCGGAACTGGATTACGAATCAGTTGAACGCTTGTGCGTCAAGATCTCGCAACAGGGAAAAGGGACGCTCAGCATCGCAAGTTATCTGTCGCCGAACACGGTGTTGCTGATGGGACAACGCAACACCGTCGGCGAATTCAAGAAACGCATGAGGGGCGAATTGCCGACGCGAGCCCACTTGCGAGTCAACCCACATCGATGGCCGCCGATGCACACCACAATTACGTGGCAACAAGCGATCCCGAATCGAGTGGGCGTCAAGATGCAAACGGCCGCCGGGGGAGATACAGCTCCGGTCCCCCCGCTGCTGTCGTGCGTGACGGGAGACGCAGGCTACAACGACTACAACAGCCGCGACCTCATCTCAAGTTGGGTCGATCATCCACAGCGGTTGTGGAACGTCGTTCATGAATTGTTGGCGAGCGGCGTGGAAACCGTCGTGCATGTGGGTCCGGAGCCCAACATCATCCCGGCCACCTTCCACCGACTGGTGAACAATATCACCAGTCAACTGAGTTCAAAATCGCTCAGTGCGTGCGAGCCGTGTCGCGCATCGTTCGGCGGCACCGCCCGTGGCTGGCGGGATTGCTTTCCTCGGACGCAGCCCTACTACGGGCTCCGTTCGTGGAACAGATTATGTTGGAAGACTGGCTGCTCGAACAGGATGCTTGAGTTCTTGCGACGCGGGTGCAAATTCCGCGAAGCAAGGACTGAGCTTGTTGCCGTTCAATCGGGCAATCAAGCTACCAAGCGGTTTCTCAATCACCGGCTCCAGCCAATTCCAAGCTCGTCGCGGTCGCTACTTCTCGTGCGAATCGGCAGTCGTCTGGTAGCCAGCGTTGTTGATCAAGATGTCGACGCCGCCCACTTCGCGGATCGTCGCTTCAAGCAGGCGATTTACGTCGGCCTCGCACGCGACGTCGGTCTGAAGCAGCACGGATTGGACCGAGTTGCCGACAGCCTGAATGCGTTGTTGAGTCTCCTCGGCGCCGTCGCGTCTGCGATTGTAATTCACGACGACATGAAGCTCACGCAAGGATTTCCGGCGGCACATGCCCGTGGACGTCGGTCAAACGGTGGTCTCGTCCGCCGTGTCGGAACGTTAGCCGCTCGTGGTCCATGCCGAGTTGTTGCAGGATGGTGGCGTGGACGTCGTGGATCGTCAGTTCGTTCTCGACAACCGCGTTGCCGAATTCGTTGGTCCGACCGTACGCCATGCCGCCCCG
>JAQBZS010000310.1 GCA_027622115.1 Planctomycetota bacterium
TTGTTCGAAGTACAGCGGATTGTGACGCATCGCGGGGGCGTCCCAACGGTACTCGGACATCATCCACGGTCGACTCGTGCCCGTGGTATGCAATTCGCTGCCATGCTGCTCGAAAATGCTGCGGGCTTTATCCGCGGGGAATTTCAATTCGTTTTGCGATTCCGGATCTTCCTTGGGCCGCGTGTCGATCGAAATGCTGGTGATCGGTTTCAATTCGGCGATCGTCTCGACGATTCTCCGTTCTCTTACGACTTCTTCGTCGTAGGCTCGTTTCGGCGTCACACGCGGAGGTTGATCGACTTTGGGAGTAGGAACTCGGAATGGAGTCGGCGCAGGTTGCTTCAATTCCGCAGGTTGCTTTGCGAGTGTGGGTGGCTTCGGGACGTCCGATTGAAAGCCAGCTTGCGTGTGAGACCCGTGCTGAGAGCGAACCGGAACTTTCCAGTCCTCGTCAAGCGACAATCGATCGGAACGCTGCGCTTCGGCGTAAGCGTCCGCAACGCTGCGTGCATTCGGATCACTCTGATCCGCTTCGCGAACGAAGAGAGTTTCCGGCGGGGATGAAACGTCTTCAAACACAAATCGTCCCGGATCCGCCGCGATTCGATCATTGAGGGTTGGTGATGCGGCGACACGTGCGGGAGAGTCGATGACACGCTGAACCACTTCGGCGTCCGCGCTTGGACGTGGAATCGTTGCAATGGGGCTCGCTTGGCGCGGGACGTTCCTCACGGGTGGGTTCGTGGCAATCGCCGCACGCGGCGTCGGCTTGAGGGTTTCGTCGAGCAAGTTCGATGCGGACTCGTCTCGATCTCGTTCGAGAATCGCGGCGTATCGCTGCGGCGCCGCAGATTTCAACTCGCGTTCGAACGAACCGGCGCCGTGCTGACTGAAGGTGCACCCGGTCGTCGGAAGAAGCACCAAGACAACGACGCCGAGCTTCCATGCGGATTCACATGCGGATTCAATTGAGCGGTTCGCCACGGCGTGGTCCTACTGGTCGTGGTGGGAGTCGAACTGAAGGCACGATGTGATTGCGGCAACATGAGGCGCAGCGCACACTCGCGTGCGAGTCGTATGGTTCTTTTCGACATCCGAACTTGAGCGAATTCAGTCTTCCCGACCGCAAGGACTCGGTTTCGACATCATAAGCGTTTGGACTGTCAAACTTGGCCGAGCGATCGCACCTGTCCGGCTTACAGTGCGTCGCGCGCGAAGCTTCGCCACAGGATGAATCACGCGGACGCCACCGACTGTATCGGACAACTTCAATCGGCTGTCACGCGAGTGGATGGATTGCCGACGATTGAGAATACGCGAGCGGCTGATGTGCTTTTGCCCGCTGCATATGGATCGCCCGCAAGAGTTCGTTACCGTCAACCGAAGCCGTACGCGTGTCGGCCTGTTCGAGCGCGTACGTCTTCGGCTAACGGTTAAACGACTTATTTCGGAAACCCGACCCCAAGCCCCGCATCCACGGAGCCGACATGCCACGAATTGTACATACAACGTTGTTGGCCATTGCACTCTCGTTGCAGGCGATCGAGACGACTCACGGCGCGGACATCTATGTCGACAACCAATTGGGCAACGATGCGTACGACGGCACGAACGAGCGAGCGACGGATGAAGTCAATGGGCCGGTGCGGACGATTGGCAAAGCGTTGAAAGTCTCCAATCGCGGCGACGTGATTCACATCAAAGACAACGGACAACCCTACCGCGAATCCCTTGCGATCGCGGGCATTCGCCATTGTGGAGTTCCCGGCGTGCCGTTGCGGATTCTGGGTGGCGGAGCCGTGATTAGCGGAGATCGCCCGTTGCCGCTGGGAAGTTGGCACCACGTGGGCAAACTGTTGTACCAAGTCACGCCTCGGCACAAGGGGTATTACCAGTTGTTGCTGGATGGAAAAGTCGTGCCCGAAGTCGCGGTCCCGCAGTCAGCGATTGTGCGACCGAAACTTCCCGAACAGCAGTGGCTCGCGTGGAATGGTTCGATCTATTACCAGGCCGTGCGTGGTGAAGACCCGGAACAAATGCCGTTTACGATCGCGGCGTTGGGCATGGGCCTGTCGATGTATCGCGTGCATGACGTGATCGTCACGAATCTCACGTTCAAGCACTTTCGCTTGGATGGCGTGAATCTCCACGACCAATGTTCGCGAGTGTTCCTGCAAAACGTGAAGGGCCTGGAAAACGGCCGCGCGGGAATCGCGATCGGCGGCACCTCGATGGCAGCCGTTCACGACAGCGAATTCTCCAACAACCGCACCTATTCGTTATTGCTGACCGAGTCCGGCGGCGCGGACGTCAAAAACACGACGTTTTCCACCGCGCCCGTTCAGAAGTAGGCGGAACGTTGAATTGCTGGGGGAGTGCCGCCACGATAGCCGCACAAGCAACGCGGCGACTCGATGCATGGCTCGCGTTGCATCTCTGAAACTCATCCGTGAATTCCCCCTTTGCCGCGGAGTCAAAGCATGACCACCACGTTCGACCGTCGAGAATTCCTGGCCGCTTCGAGCGTTGCCTGCGCCGGAGCGTTGCTCGGTTCCACTGCGCTTGCCGACCAGAAATCAGAAAAGCGGCTCTTTCGAATTTCCTTGGCGCAGTGGTCTTTGAATCGGCGGTTCTTCGGTCGTGAGCAGCCGAAGTTGGACAACTTGGAATTCGCCAAGACGGCACGCGACTTTGGAATTGATGCGATTGAATACGTCAACCAGTTCTTCTTCCAAAAAGCGAAGGACGAAACATATCTGGCCGACATGAAAAAACGCGCCGCAGATCACGGCGTGAAGAGCCTGTTGATCATGGTGGACAGCGAAGGCAACCTCGGTGAAGCGGATAAAAACAAACGCCGATTCGCCGTCGAAAAGCATTTCAAGTGGGCCGACGCCGCAAAGTTTCTCGGCTGCCACTCGGTGCGAGTCAATGCGCGGAGCGATGCGAAACTGAGCTTCGAAGAGCAAATGGATTTGGCGGCGGACGGCTTGCGGCAGTTGACGGAGTATGGCGCGAAGCTCGATCTGAACGTGATTGTCGAGAATCACGGTGGGTTGTCGTCGAACGGGAAATGGCTCGCGGGCGTGATGAAAAAGGTGGATCACAAGCGCTGCGGCACGTTGCCGGACTTTGGCAACTTTCGCGTCAGCGGCGATCAGTGGTACGACCGCTATCAGGGCGTGAAAGAACTGATGCCTTATGCGAAGGCGGTCAGTGCCAAGGCTCACGGGTTCGACAAATCGCGTCCGTGGGTCACGGTTTCCGGACAGCACGAAACCGATTACTTAAAAATGATGCGGATCGTGTTGGACGCGGGCTATCGCGGCTGGGTGGGCATCGAATCCGAAGGCGGACAAAACCAGTTCGAAGGAGTGCAAAATACTAAAGCACTCTTGGAGCGAGTCCACGAAAAGTTGTCATCCGAATACAAGAGCTGAACTTAGTTAGGCAATTGCTAGTTTGCATCATCCCGATCTTGTCCCCGTTTGATGACATGTAAGACCGGCGCGTCGCTCTTGCCCGTCTTTGCCCCGAGTCGG
Source organism: Planctomycetota bacterium (assembly GCA_027622115.1). Classification (GTDB taxonomy): domain Bacteria; phylum Planctomycetota; class Planctomycetia; order Planctomycetales; family Planctomycetaceae; genus JAQBZS01. Next base: position 3,543 of record JAQBZS010000310.1, read on the forward strand.
GCAAGAGTGCCCGTCTTACACCGTCCGCGATTCGCATCAGGTTAGCCGCACATGAGAACCAGTCGACCGCTGCTTGGCATCACCATGGGCGATCCGGCGGGTGTTGGTCCCGAGGTCGTGCTCAAGGCACTGCAGCATGCGGACCTGTTTGAACGTTGCCGTCCATTGGTGATTGGCGATCGGCGGATTCTGGAACGCGCGGCCGGTTGTCTGAAACTTGACGCGCCAGTGTTCGTGGATGTTGTCTCGCCCGAACGCGGGCAGTTCCAACCCGGACTGGTGACGATTATCGACCTGGCCAACGCCGACCCGGCGGATTGTCCGATCGGGCGGGTCACGCTCGCGGCCGGGCGTGCGGCGGTCGAGTACGTAATCCGAGCTTGTGACGACGCACTTGCCGGAAGCATCGATGCGATGGTTACGGCTCCCATCAACAAGGAGTCGATCAACCTGGCGGGCTTCGCGTATCCCGGTCATACCGAATTGCTGGCCGAACGCACCGGTACGGACAACGTGAGCATCCTGCTGGTGTCGCCGAAACTGCGGGTCGTGCATGTCAGCATGCACGTCGCGTTGGAAGAAGCCGTGCGTCGAGTCACGCGGGCGCGGGTCTTGGAAGTCATCGAACTCGCTCAGCGCGGCTGTCGGTTGTTGGGAATTCCCCGACCGAGAATTGCCGTGGCGGGACTCAATCCACATGCCAGCGAAGGCGGGCTCTTCGGCGATCAAGAAGAGTTGGAGATTCGCCCCGCCATCCGTGACGCTCGAGCCAAAGGCTGGGATGTGTCCGATCCGCAACCGGGTGACACCGTCTTCATGCGGGCGGTCAAAGGCGAGTTCGATATCGTGGTGGCGATGTACCACGACCAGGGACACATTCCGATGAAACTGCTCGCATTCGACACAGGTGTGAATGTCTGCATCGGGATCCCGATCATTCGGACGTCGGTCGACCACGGAACGGCATTCGACATCGCCGGCACTAGGACGGCGAGTGAGAACAGTTTGCTGGCGGCGATCGATGTGGCCATCACGATTGTCCACGCCAAATCGCTGACACACTCCTGCGACGTGTCGCCATGATCGCAATCCGACCATTCCGCAAAATTGGATTTGTCTGCGCAGACTTGTTGATTTAACTCGACTTGTTGATTTAACTCGCGGGCGCGGAAATGGTTTTGTCATAACCACTTCTGTCCGTGGAAAATCGAGTGGCATCCGATTTCGGCGAGTGGTTGTCGAATTGTTGCGGTGTTTTTGGGCCATTCCACAATCAAACAGCAGCGACTGGAGATCTCGATGTCCACGCACGCCTTGCTCGCGGAAAGCCCACTGTTCCTGGACATGACGCCCGAAGAATGTTCGGTGATCGTGCAGCTTTCGAGGTTCGATGAATACCCTACGGGTAAGACTCTGCTGCGTGAAGGCACTCGCCGCCCTGCGCTGCACTTGTTGCTCAGCGGGGAATGTGTCGTCGTGAAAACGTTGCGTCACGGGGCCGAGCACCAATTGGCACTGCTCCGGCCGGGGGCGTTGTTTGGCGAGATTGCGTTTTTCGATCGCGGCGAGCATTCGTCAACGGTTCGTTCGTTGTCACCGGTCGAAGTGATGGAGCTGAGCTGGCCGATGTTCGAAGAGTTGCGCAGCGAGCGACAGGAGATCGCTTGCAAGTTGACCTACAACACAGCTCGCATCATGGCCGAACGTTTCCGCAAGATGCATCGCTACACCGTCGACCTCATCGACCACCCAGCCGTGGAAACCAGCGAAGCCTCTCAATTGACGTCATTGCATTCGGCGATGTTTCATTAGCCGCCGAACCAGTGGTTGCCGAACTGCTCGGGACGTATGCCGTTCAGAGGCACGTCAATCGATCGCGTCGACCGGTGGTGTGAGAAAGTCCGGCAGGTAGCTCTCCGTTCCCGAATTGGGACTCGCGTCGGTTTTTCGCGCGGCGGCTTCCTGTTCGCGCAATTCACGATACGAACCGGACATGAGGCGATCTTCGTGATCGTTACCCGCTTCGATGATGATGGCCGACTTGTTCAGCAGACCTTTCTCCGCCACGTTGATCCCGTGACAGCGTGTCTGACACAAACCGCAGCCAACGCACTTGTCGGGAATCAGCAGCGGCGCGAGTTGACCCGTGCCCTCGATCGGCAGTCCCAGTTCATCGACTTGCGTACCGACTTGGATGAACTCCAGCGCGTTGTAACCCGCGGCCGTACACTCATCGACGCAGAGTTGGCAGGCTTCCCCGTGAAAAGGCAAACATGTGGACTCATTGATCAGCGCCAGCCCCATGCGAGCGTGACGTTTCTCTTCGAGCGGTAATGCTCGAATCGCACCCGTCGGACAGACTTGTCCGCAGGCATTGCAACTCGACGCGCACCCGGCCCAATCGGCGACGACTTCCGGAGTCCACAGGCCTTCAAGGCCCTGCTTGAATCCCAGTGGTTGGAGCACGTCGCTGGGACACGACTGAAAGCACTCGCCGCAACGAATGCACATTTGCAAGAACTCGCGTTCGGGCACGCTGCCCGGTGGACGTACGGGCCGATGGCCGCCGGGGCTCAAGTCCGCTCCGAATGCCTTCGTGCCGCCACCGACCAACAGTCCGCCAAGCACCGCCGCCGACGTGCCGACGGATGCGGACAAGAAGCCGCGTCGACCGAGTGTCGTTTCATGAGTCGGTGGATCGTTTTCGATCTTCAGCCCCTGCACTTCCCAGCGTCCAACAAACTTGATCGCATGGGTCGGACAAACTCCGCCGCACGTTTGGCACAGCGTGCAATCCGTGGTCCGCGTGGTGAAGTCGGGCTTGATCGCATCGAACGGGCAGATCTCCACGCACTTGTTGCAGTTGATGCACGAGCTTTCGACCTTCCGCTCGCTGACCCGGAACAGATTGCCGAGCGAAAACACGGCTCCGCTGGGACAGACGTATTTGCACCAGAACCTCGGCCGCAGCAGTCCCAATCCCAACACCGCGAAAAACAACAACAACGACACAACATGCCCGGCATTCAATGGCGGAACTTGATGCCAGCCGTTCGCGGCTCCGGTCTGCAACGGCGACAGCGTGAACAGCAGGCCGCGAGTGATGACCGGAATCGCCGCCACGAATCCGCTAATCAACACGCCGCACGCCGCCGCCACGAAAGTCCCCAACAACAAGTAGTACTTAATGTGAACCCACCAGCCGTCACCGCTCACACGAAACTTTGTAATCCGTTTTCCCAAAACCCAATCGAATAGGTCGATCAGCGTGCCCAGCGGACAAAGATAGCCGCAGAAGCCGCGCGGGATCAGCACGCACACTGCCAAAATGATCCCCGCACAGGACAGCGACCACACCCACGAACGCGAGGCGATGCCCGTCGACAGACTCACCAGCGGATCGATCACCAGAAACAATTCCGCCGCGACGGATTCCTTGCGAGCCAGGTTGTCGGCGTAGTGCGACGGCCACCCGGCCGGATCGCCGGCATGCAGCGACCAAGGCCCGGGACTCAGCGAGAGTTCTTCGAAGACGTGCGGCGGAAGAGTCGATCCGCCCGACAGTTTCAATTCCGCCGCCGAAACTTCGACCAGCGTGAACGCCGCAATCAACGGTTCGCCGCGCAGGCCGACGGCGTCGTCGCGGACAAAGATCGACTGACCGACCTGCAGCGGAATCGCGTTCGACGCGGCCTCGCGGACGAGCATCACGTTGCCGGCTTCGAGATCAAATTCCGCCGGAATCCATCCATTCCAACTCTGAGCCGGCTGCGCGCTATACGGCCAACAGACCGCAAAGAACAGCCACAGAAACGCCGCCAGACAAATCGTCTGCACGATCCGTCGACATGGACTCGACAGCCAAACCGGTCCGAACCATCGCAAGAGTCGCCGCACAAACCCGCGGCGCTTGGTCGAGCGGTCGGAAAAGAAAACCTGTGGCATGAGCCGCCGAGCGATCCGGGCGATGACGCCGACGCGCCGTTCCGAAATGCCGGGTTTCGGCGTTCGCAAAACAGGGAGAAACCAATCGATGCGCATGACTTCAGTCCCTGGGAAATTGACCTTGCGCGGTACGCCGACGGGAGGGAATCGGGGTCAGGTTTACGGGTTTCAGATTTGGCGGCGTTTCGACGATTGATTCACGCTACACCCGAGGCCGCCAAATCTGAAAAACGTAAGCCTGACGCCCCAGTCCCCTTGCCACTCCGTCTGTGGTTTTCTCGTTTTCTCGGCGAGATGGGCAAATTGAATGAAGCCTTCAAGTCGCTCCCGAAGCCCCACTGGTGATTCTTGGGCGATGCGTTTGATTTGACGCACCTTCGAAAATCGAGCGTGTTGAGGA
>JAQBZS010000311.1 GCA_027622115.1 Planctomycetota bacterium
TTGCGCGAAACATGCGTCGCCGCACTGCATCATGAGCACGCAGACGAAGCCGGCAAGAAGCGATCGGACCAAGTACTTCGAAGGATTCATTTCGATGCCTCGTGCTTCGCTGGGGAATGATTTCAACATGGGCTCGTTCGATTCTATTCTCCAGGATTGAACCACGGAGACAATTGCGAACCGAATTCGGTCAAACAACAAAGCCCGTCGCGTTGGAGTTCGTTTCGATGTTTCGACGGCCCTCACGTGTACGCCAAGATATTTGCAAGTGCCGGATCGTCTGCCGCGAGTGGCGTGTTCGCATCAAGTTCCCCGTTCCGAGCAGCGAACACAATTGCCGCCAGTACATGCTCGACATCGACGGGCAGGTGTGTCGCACCTTCAAGCTTGATGGCCATGTCAAACAACATGTCTGCCAGAGATGGGTCCACGGTTGCCTGTCCCGCGGAAGTGAGACTGATGCCTCCGGCATCTTGAAAGCTGCACTTTGATCGGATCGAGCCTGCATGGCACTTAGTCGTCGGTCCAACCCAAGCGTGTTTGATATCGTCGAGCAAACAGCCCCAGCATGCGGGCCAGGATAAACGTGGCGTGAAAGTAAAGATACGTCCACATTACAGACACCACGCAGCCTGCAACAACCAATACCCAGCGATCCTTGCTGACACGGACTCGTTCAACAATGCGATCCAATATGGGCCGAATTTTCTCGGGATGTTCGATTGCTGCTCGTGTCGTCCGCTCGATTCGAGACCACGCAGCAGGAAACGCGTCGAGTTCTTCGGAGGCATCCTCCGGAGATTCCTGCACTGACTCCGTCAACAGTTCTTCTAACTGTTGCCATTCGTCCCAATCTCCTCCAATCAGTAAGCTCGCTCCTGTAAATGTCAGTGCCGCAAATACGACGCCCACCGCTGCGATCACTACGTTCCAAAGGGAAAACGCGACCAATGTGCTCGAGAAACTGAAAGGGCAATGCATTATCCAGCGCAGCGTCCGAATCGGATTGAATGCGTTTCGGAGCGGGCTCGTCAAGGTGGCTCGCAACAAGTACATACATGAAAAACTTACGAGCGTCACTATGGACACTCCACCCAGCGCAAGAGCCCATGAAACTTGGTCCTGCTCGTAGAGATGGCGAATCCCAGACCACGCCAAAGCTGCAACGGGATAAACTTGCAGTGTGACTAACACACTGTAGAGCCAAGCAAACAACAATCCGTGTCGCGAGTCTTCCGAGTTGACTTGATGGAATCCGCACGCGGACGATTTCATCGCTTGAAAAAACCTCTGATAAAATAAATGAGCCCAGTAAAGTCCGCTAACAAGAATAGCAGTTGCAGAAACCCAACACCGGAACGGGTGAAAAAAACTCCGGCGACAGCGACAGCCAAGACAATGCTGAATTCAATCCACAAAGTGACCATGGCAGCCGCACTATTGGAGACGACACCTCTGTTGAGACCCGCTGCCAGAATACTGAACCAACTCGTGGGTTGAGTGGATTGCCCCCGTCGCCGCGCCTCACCCCACCCGCATAACGGACATCCCTCGGTGGAGATTGCATAGGATTGACCGCAGATGGGACACGTGTGCCCCCTTCGTTTTGGACTTGCGGTTGATCGGCGTTTCTTGGCCGATTGAAAACGCGGTTCAGGTTTTGCCAAGGCGTAGGTTTCAACGCTGTCTTGGCTATCCGAGCGCTCCTCTGCATTCATGTCCGTCATGGGAGCATCGAGTTCGGACTTCTTCTCGTCAGTCGAATCGCAGTCGTTTGAATCGGCGGGTAACGCAGGGTCTTGATTGTCGTTCATCAAACAGAATCCTGTTTCTTGATGAGCGTGAGCCGCGTCTTAGGGTCCGACTTCGGTAAATAGAACGTCGCACCTGGTGCTCGACGCCGTGCGCACAGAACCGCCGCTCTTGGGGAAACTCAGGCATATCAGTTCCGACGATGAACCACGAATCCCGGCACGGTGACTCGAATTTGGAACAGTGTCTTTCCGGCGGCAATGAACAGCGTCTTGAGGTCGTCACCGCCAAAGGTGACGTTGGTCAGCACGTCTTCCGGAATGTCGATGCGACCGCGTGGGGTTCCGTCGGGAGTGAAGACCCAAATCCCAGGCGGCACATCCGTGGTTTCATGCGGGCCGCGGGGGCGACGAATGCCGGCGGCGATGTACAGGTTGCCGGCTTGATCCACCGCCATGCCGTCTCCACCGCGACCCGGAGCGAAATCAATCAACTCGCGCTGATTGCCGACTTCCCCGTCTTCAGATCAAACGCCCAGATCTTGCGATTGCCGCCCACCAGCGGGCAACTGTCGACCAGATACAAGGTTCGTTCGTCGGGACTCAGGGCGATGCCGTTGGGCCGCTCGATGTCCGGCTGCGTAATGGCTCGCGTGACCGTGCCCGCCGGATCGATGCGATAAACGGATTCGTGTGGCGTTTCCATCGTCGATCGATCGCCGTAACAGGGATCCGTGAAGAAGATGAAACCGTTGGTGGTGGCCATGATGTCGTTGGGAGCGTTGTAACGCGCACCTTCGAAGCGTTCCGTTAAGACTTCCATGTTTCCGGTCGTCAAGTCCGTCCGCGTGATCCGTCGATTGCCGTCGTTATCGCCGAACTCGTTTCCCTCGCACGCCAGCAACCGGCCTTGCGGATCGAAGAGCAGCCCGTTGGCTCGCCCGCTGGGTTGCCGCCAGACACTTTGCCGACCGGACTTGGTGTCGAATCGCATGATGCGGTTGTTGGAAATGTCGGAAAAATAGACCGCACCGTCGGCGGCGGCAGCGGGGCCTTCTGTAAACGCGACAGTGGTGGCCGGGGTCACTTCGTGCGAATCGGCCAAGAAATCGTCGGGTGTCGAGAGCGCCTGAAATTGGATCATGAAGGTCTCGTGCGGGGTTGCTTGAGGTTGCGGATGTGAGGCGAATGGTTCGACGTCGGCCGACTCGCCGGAAAACAACGCGTCGTCGCGCACGGATTGAATGAATGTTGCCGTGATGGCGCGTGGCCGAACAAATTCGACAAACTTGTCTCGCAAGTCCAGTGCTTGGGACAACTTCAACTCCGACGAGTTCTCGTGACGCCGGGTTTGGGAACGTATTTACCAACTTGAAACGCTCCACTAGCATCCCGCGCCGATTGAACCTTCCCGAGTTTCCGGGAGGGAAATGCTCTCGATCTGCATTACGATCGCCTGGATTCAGGGTTTGAGATGTCAACAGATGCCGTTGCCGGCATTCAAAATTCGCCGGTTCCAATTCCAAACCGTCCTTCGCGGAATGTTGCGGCTCCCTCCGCGACACGCCACATGACCAATGCCGCGTTGTGGTGTGCGCGGTCTCTGGTGTCTTTCGAAATGTTGCTCGCATTTCTGGTGACTCTCGGCACATTCAAGCCGATGTCGCTTTTGAGGAGACTCCAAGACGTGCTGCCCGTCGAAGTGACGATCGTCGTCATGGGCGTTACGGCCTTGCTCTTCATTCACGTGCTGAGCAAACAGCGCGGCGGCTTTGCCGGGTATTCGATCGACATTGCCACGGCTGGTGTGCTGTTTGCCGCATTTGCCGCGTTCAGCATGCTCTGGACTTTGAGCGAGGACTATGCCGCCAACAAGATCATGCGAATTGTCGGACTGACCACGCCCATTCTGCTCTTCACCACTCTGGCCATTGCGCCCGATCGCGAACGTGCCAAGCGATTCCTGTTCGCGCTGTGCTTGACTGGTGTGATCTTGGCGCTCAACACGGTCCACCTCTATCGCTCCGGCGGCGGCGTCATTTCCTTCAGCGAAGACTTCGATGTGAATTATGTCGGGTTGGCGGGAATCATGGGCGTCTCCATCACCATCACCTTCGGCTTCCTGTTGTTGTTGGCCCGGAACACGGTCACCCGAGTCTGTGCATTCGGTGTGCTGTTGGTGCTGGCTTATGCATTTACGATTGCCGGAGCACGCGGCCCACTGCTTTCCACCGTAGTGGGATGCAGTGCAATGATGTGGATCGCGAAACGCCATACGGGAGACGGTCGGTCGACCAATATTCGGTCGGTTCGAGTTTACGGCCTGATTGCGATCTTGGCCGTCTTGGCAATGATGGTGGCCTATATCGCCTACTCCGGCGACAACTCAAAAATTGTCCGTCGAATCCTCATATTGACCCAACAACAAGGTGGTCATGCCGGTGGACGATCCGTCGGTGAACGTTTCGAGTTTTGGATTGATGCGTTGCGGATTGTTTCGGAACGACCGATTGGAGGCGGGGGCATCGGCAGCTTCCCCGTGTTGATTGGACTGACGGATTCGCGGATGTATCCGCACAACATTGTGATGGAAACACTCGCCGAACTCGGGCTGGTCGGGTTCACATTGCTGGGATTCCTCGGGTGGACCGTGTACGCAGCGGTCAGCGATCCGCGGCGATCGCAATCGGATCCCATCCGACAGATCAACGTGTGCGTTCTGATCACGGTATTGACGTCCGCGATGTTTTCACTCGACCTGGGTGATCAACGCATGCTGATGGCCGTGATTGGCTTGCAGGCTGCAATTCCCCGTGAATGACGCCATTCGTCGGCAAGGGGTCCAAGACTGCAACTGACGGATGCAACTGACGGATGCAACTGACGGATGCAATGAGATTGCCGATCAATCGATGACACGCAAGTTCGCGTGTCGCAAAGTCGCACGTGTTCAAGTTCAATGTGATTGGGTTGCCGGTCACCGGCTTCATCGAACTGTTTGGAAATTCCCCATGACAACAGCTCGCAAATACCGATTCCCGCTCGTCCTGGCTTTCGTTTCGGTTGCGGGCATCGTGCTCTGTGCCATGCCGTTGGTTTGGTCCGACTCACAAGAGACCGAACAGGCCACGCCGCAACCCGCCATTCCTGAAGTGTCGCTCGTGGAGAATCCCAGGAATGTCCTGGGCGTTCGCGGTGGTGATTGCAAGAAGTGCCATCCTGCTGAAGTCGCGGCCTGGATGCGATCGTCCCACTTTCGCTCGGCCGACACTCGACTGTTGCTGTTCAAAGACAACACCGCGAAGTATGCCGCCGCGCTGGACGTGAAAGCCGAAGACCTCATGGGCAATTCCATTTGTGCGGACTGCCACGGCACAAAGTCCGCCGGTCAGGATGGGCTCGTGAATGTGGTCTCGGGCGTATCGTGTGAATCCTGCCACGGTGCCGGCGGCGGCGACCACGGCTGGCTCAATCGCCATCAGTCGTATCACGAGTCGATGCCCATCCCACGCAGCCAAGAAACGGCGGCGCATCGAGCGACGCGACTTGAGAAATGCGATCAGGCGGGCATGGTGCGTTCCACGAACATCTACCGCATGGCTCGACAGTGTTTCGAATGCCACTTGATCGGCAACGAAACACTTGTCGCAAACGGCCACAAGTTGGCGAGCACGTTTGACTTTGTGGCGTGGTCGGAAGGAGAGGTTCGACACAACTTCTTCATGGATCGCACGCGAAACGCCGACGCTCCCAGCCTGTGGTCGTCGACAACCGGCAGCAACGCCGCCAATCGCAGGCGAGTCAAATTCGTGATCGGCTCACTGGTGCAGTTGGAAGTGGCGTTGCGTCGTCGAGCTGTTTCGAAGAACCCGGCCGTCATGCCGCAGTTGGGCGGACTCGCTGCTGCGGTGAGCGGGAAACTGGCCCAAATCAATGCAGTGGCAGGCACGGACGAGACACGCGAAGTGGGTGCATTGGTTACGGGCATGTTGGGACTGTTGTTTGTGCCGCAACCGACCGACGAGAAAACCTACACCGACGCTGCCGAGAAAGTCGCCAAGGCCGCTCGGCAATTCGAAGCCAAGCATGACGGCTCGAAACTCGCCGGATTGGACGCCTTGATTCAGGTCACGCCGCCGTTTTACTCGCAGCAATATCGCGAAAAATACCGACTGGATTGAATTCCGCGACCATGGCCCCATTCCATACGTCTCATTTGTCCCATAAGTCACATCACCATGGGACGAATGAGTCCGATGAGACGTATGAAAGGGTGTTAGTCGAAAGGTGGGCAATCCGGTGATCAAGACCCGCGATCAACTTCGCCAACTCCGCCTTCAGACGGTCGATCGAACGCTGCCGGGTCGATCGATCGCATGCGTCCGTCCCAACCGCGAGCCAACATGGCTTGATGGACTCGTTCCGCCCGCGTCATGGCGCGGATCAGCAATGTGCCCACCATCCGAGCCGAAGACTGCCAGCGAAACCACAGGCTGGCCTTGCCGAATGTACGAGCCTGTCTCGCCGTGGTCATGCGGCCCAATTCCTCCCACAAGACGAACAGGTAGCGATGCATGAACGCCAGCATCGAAAGCAAGACTTCCGGGATCCAAAGCCTGCGCAGCGTGGTCAACATCCGATCAAACGGCAACACATTGATCAACCACAGCATGGCCATGAATGCCAGCGAGCTGCGAAACAGAATCGAGAACATGAGCGTCCAACCAGCCGACGTGTTGAACCCTTCCGCGGCCGGCAATGAAATGGACAGCATCATCACCATCGGCAAGAACAGCAGGAGTCGTCGCAGCAAGTACACCAATGGAATCCGAGCCACACTGTGCCCGATAAAAATGACGCAGGCCAAGACGCCATGCACAGGCCAGTTTCGAGCGGATTGCAGCACGTCTTCGACGGAATTCGCGTGCCGGACGGCGCTGTTGTGTACCGGTATCGACAGCACAATGCCCACCACGCCCAGTGCCAGCCAGAGCTTCACAAGATCCGGGAGTCGATGGCAGACGCTTGATCCATTCACAAGCAGGTCTCGATTCGTTCGGTTTCACTCGGCACCTTACTACAACGTGAACGCGGTTTAGAATCAACACCTTACCCGGCTCGGTGCCTTTGTTGATTGCGTGTTGCGTATTCCACTCGTTGGGCTACGTTCCGTAATTTCCAATCCAATCCAGTTCCGTCGCTCATCGACAAGATCCGTCGTTCCCTCGTTTTCGGCGGCGACGGATGTTACTCCAGTTGGGTGTGCAACAATCGTGTGGTACTTTATTGCGACAGGACGCTTTCTGGCGAACGATTCGCCTGCGCCATCGTGGAGTGATTGATGATCAAACTCTACAAAGCTGACACCGAGGGCAAACTTCGATATGCGGAAGCGTGGACCGTCGAGTCCGCGAAATCGATCATCCTGCACACAGGTAGCGTGGGAAGAGACGGAAAGAAACAATCATTCTCATGGGACGCCACAACGGAAGACGAACAGACCGCGCTCGAACGGGTTCTCGCCAGCGCACGCAAAGACGGCTATGCAGAGATTCCCTTGGATGAGCACCTTTGGGCCGTCATCCAATTCCGGATGAAGAGCGCAATGGGCACCAAACGCGAGTTGCAAAAGCGTCATCGGATCGAAAAGAATCTCGATACGGTCTTAGGCTGGAAGGGCGTCGGACATGTTGACGGCGGTGACACCGGAGAATTCAAGATGAATATCTTCACCTTAGTTGTCAATGAAGAGCAAGGCGTGCCCGCGATCAAGGGCTACCTCCGAAAGTACCACGAGGATTTGCATAATGCCACAATCGCCGTACGCGCTTACGCTGGCGATGGCTATCGAGTTGTCCATCCGGCAGACTACGAGGGAGCGTTTGAAGTCTAGAAGCTATCTGAAAACGTAACCTGTGCTGCGGTCAGTACTTAAACGCCAGAGGCTGATGCTTGGGCTTAAGTCTGTTTAGCATCAACTGTATCATAGATATTTTAACCATCGTCTCACTTGAATTCACAACTCGTTCTACATCACGGTTTAATCGGCGGTATCGGTTGAACCACGAGAATGTGCGTTCCACAACCCAACGTTGCCGCAGCACTACAAACCCCTTGA
>JAQBZS010000312.1 GCA_027622115.1 Planctomycetota bacterium
GTTTAGCGAGGCCTCCAAAGGGTCAGACCCCTTTTTCAGATAGCTTCTAGAGAATAAAACTTCGCGACTTGGCGTTTTTTGCGCGCATTTTTCCTCCAACGAATTCGAGAATCAACGAATGGTCGGAGCAGATTCGTTGGTTCTTTGATTCGTTGGAATTCGCAGTCTTGGGCCGCGTGAATCGAGAAAAACGCGAATGTCTGCCTGATTCGCGCTTTCCTTGGTTCGCGAGGAAAGAAACGATTTATTTCGGTGCAATCCCACGACTGTGGGTGCGAACTCATTTGCCGCTCGCCTAACTCCACGATCGAAAGGCCGAGTCATGGGTCAGCATGCTGGATTCGAAAACTCGCCGATTGCCGAGAATTCTGGGCAAGCTGCGGAAGGACTGGCCGGAGTGGTTGCCGGTCGCACGAAACTCAGCACCGTCGGCAAGGCGGGACACGGTCTGACTTATCGTGGTTACAGCATCGAGGACTTGGCGGCTGCGGCGACGTTCGAGGAAGTCGCTTGGCTACTGCTTCGCGGCGAATTGCCGAACGCCGCTCAACTGAGTGCCTATCGCGACTTGCTCAAGACCCAACGTGACTTGCCCGATCCGCTGAAAGTGGTGCTGGAACAATTGCCCGGCGACGCTCATCCCATGGATGTCCTACGCACGGGGTGCTCGGCACTTGGGACGCTCGAACCGGAACTCGACATCAGCACCGGAATCTCGACCGACGCTCCCTTCAAAATCGCCGATCGACTGCTGGCCGTGTTTCCGTCGATGCTGCTGTATTGGCATGCGTATTCCACATCGGGACGTCGAATCGATGTCTGCACGGACGACGAATCGATTGCGACTCACTTCCTGCATTTATTGCACGATCGCCCGACCGATGAGTTGCATGCACGCGTGCTTGATGCTTCGCTGATTTTGTACGCGGAACATGAATTCAATGCGTCCACGTTCACGGCCCGAGTCGCGGCATCGACGTTGTCGGATTTTTATTCCGCGATCACGGCCGCGATCGGCACGCTGCGAGGCCCGTTGCATGGCGGAGCCAACGAAGCGGCGTTCGAGCTGATAAGCCGGTTTGACTCAGCGGAAGACGCCGAACGCGGCGTCATGGAACTGCTGTCCCACAAGGTCAAAGTCATGGGCTTTGGTCACCGTGTGTACCGCAGCGGTGATCCTCGTTCAGACATCATTCAGCGATGGGCGAAGCGCCTCGCGGACGAAACCGCCGATGAGCGGCTGTACCCCGTCTCCGAATGCATCGATCAGGTCATCCGTCGCGAAAAAGGTCTGTTTCCCAACCTCGATTTTTACAGCGCGAGTGCCTACCACTTTCTCGGCATTCCCACGAGCTTCTTCACGCCGATCTTCGTCTTCGCCCGCACGGCAGGCTGGGCGGCACACGTGTTGGAACAACGCGCCGACAATCGACTGATTCGTCCGAGCGCTGAATACGACGGACCCGGCCCCAGGGCGTTTGTGCCGATCGAACGGCGGGTGTCCTGACGGAGCCACATGGTGATTTTGCCTCCTGTCACGTATCCCGCCGCTCGACGGATACAGTTTGAAGACGTGCCGCCCGTGGTGATCGACGCCTGGAATCGCACGCGAATCACGCTGAGTGAGATCGCCGAACGTTTGGATTCCGGTGGTCTGAGTGCCACGGTGAAGTCGGTGTTCTTGGCGGGATCGCTGGGCCGCATGGAGCAACTCAGCCAATCGGATGCGGACGTGATTGTCATCGTGGAAGACGACGTCGACCCCGAGTCGAGATTCGGCCGCGACGCATTTGATTCGGTCTGGGACGCACTTGAGGAACTGGGACTCGCGAGGCCAAAGTCGGATGGCGTGTTTGCAATGGCGGACAAATCGGCTCGCCTGTGCGACCCAACCACTCGCGGCCTCATCAATGAAGACATGGGAGTCTTCGGTCGTCGATTTCAAATGCTGTTGGACAGCCAGCCGGTCTACGGGGTCGAAGAATTCGAACGACTGCAAGGTGCGGTTCTCGATCGGTACGCGAGCGATTTCTTGGATCGTGACGCGAACAAGCAATGGACCTACTTGCTGAACGACTTGATTCGTTATTTCCGTTCTTTGTGCGTGCGAACGCAGTGGATTTCGGAAGTCGGTCCCTGGCGACTGATCAACACAAAACTGCGCCACAGTCGCGTGCTCAATTACGCGGGATTGCTGCTGCTGCTCGGGGAATGCAGCACGCGACACGACAAAGTCGACTGGCTGAAGTCTCGCATGAAGTGGACGCCGCTGGAACGCGTCGCAGCCGTGTTCGCGACGCATCACGATGAACGCCGGTTCGCGGTCGCCGATGCGTACGGTCGTTTCCTCGAGTCAATGCACGACGCTGAATTTGTGACCGGTTTGTGTGACGACGCGGTTGCAACCGATCGCTGGGACAGCCCACAGCTTGAGCACCTGAAATCAACGTCGGACGAGATACTCCGCAACCTGCTCGGATTCGTGCTGGACCGACGCGACGACTGGCATCCGCGATTTTTCGAGTATTTGCTTTTCTGATCGCGAGAGATTCGTACGGCAACTTGAGCCGCGAGATCGCCTACGCCAGCGGCTTCAGAGCGAACCATTCATCGGGACTTTGGTTCCCAGGTCGTTGCCCCGGGTTGGTATGTTGATGTAGACCCCTTCGGGGCGATCCACAACAGCTTGCAGGAATCCGTGACCACAAGAAAACTGTTGAATTCGCTGTCACACTGCCTGCCAGCCTCCTCTCGGACCAACCCAGGTTAAAACCTTTGGCTGATTACATTCGCACTCGCCGCACGCTTCGACTGCCGATTTGGTCGAGCGTTGTCTTCCTCACGCTGAACGCCGTGTTGTTGGTGACGTTCGTGGTGTTGTCGGCGTTTCAATCGCTGACGGGCGCGTTGACGATCGGTATCGTCGCGATTTCGATCGGCATGTTCGGGGTGGCGTTTTACGGCTTTCTGACCGTCAAGGAAATTCGGCTCAACCGTCGCCAGGCCAATTTCGTGGATAGTGTCACGCACGAATTGAAAACGCCCATCGCCTCGTTGCGGTTGTACTTGGAAACCTTGTCGATGCGGAAACTCACCGCCGACCAGCGAGCCGAGTTCTACGGCATCATGCAAAACGAGTTGCAGCGGCTGGATCATTTGATCAACCACTTACTGGAAGTTGGACGGCTCGGCGAAATCGGCCAAATGGGTGACCCGGAAGACGTGCTGTTGAAACCGCTGCTGAACCGGGCGGCTGAATTGGCGTGCAATCATCACGGCCGAAAGATCGCGGACGTCTTTCACTTTGATCTGGATCGAGCCGTCATTCGAGCACCTCGGCTGGCGTGCGAAATGATTTTCGGCAACTTGCTGGACAATGCGGTGAAGTACGGAGGCGACTCGCCGCGCGTGGACGTTGCGGCTCGCGTGCTCAATCGTGGGCGTTTGCAGGTCTCGGTGCTCGACAACGGCGTCGGCGTGCCGTCGGACATGCGTCGCAAGATTTTCCGCCTGTTTGTCCGCGGCGGCGACGAACTGCATCGCAAGCAAAGTGGAACGGGATTGGGGCTGTACATCGTCCGCACGCTGGTTCACATTTTGCGAGGTCGGGTCTCCGTGCGGGCTCGCGCGGATGGTCCGGGAAGCGTGTTTGAGATCACATTGCCCGGGACGCTCTTGGATGACGCCAAGCCACCGGCGGGAGCAGGGTCGTGAACCAGCCGATTCGCATCTTGATTGTCGAAGACGAAGACGCACTGGCCAACGGGTTGAAGTTCAACTTCGAGGCCGAGGGCTATGACGCGGAAGTTGCGCGAGACGGCGATGCCGGTCTGGCCGCGTTTCGCCAGGCCGATCCGCCGTTCGATCTGATTATTCTGGACATCATGCTGCCTGGGGCCAGCGGCTATGAAGTGTGCCAGTCAATCCGCGCCGACGACGACGTCGTGCCGATCTTGGTGCTGAGCGCCCGCACGTTAAGCGCCGACAAGACGCAGGCATTTGATTGTGGGAGCGATCAATACATGACCAAACCGTTCGCGCTGCCCGAATTGCTGTCGCGAGCACGCAATCTGGTCGAGCGGCATCGCGGTCGCCGAGCCACCAGTGAACCGGATCGAACGCCCGAAGTCCGGTCTTTCGGCTCGGTGCAATTCGACTATCGCCGGTACAAACTCACGACCAAAGGCGAGACCCATTCGCTCACAAAGTACGAAGCGGAGCTACTGCAATATTTCTTGGCCCACGACGACTTGGTGTTGTCCCGCAGCCAGATTCTGGAAGAGGTCTGGGGTGAAACTGCGGACATCACCACGCGGACGATCGACAACTTCGTGATGCGGCTGCGCAAACTGATCGAAGAGTCGCCGTCCGAGCCAAAGCATATTCTGTCCGTGCGGGGCACCGGATACCGCTTTGTGTCACAGCCGACGGTGAGCGAGTAAAGCGGAGTACACGTACGACATACGGCTCGAAGTACGACTCAAAATCGTCCGGATCCACGCTGACTGCCGGATTCGAAGTCGCTCGATTTGGGTGATATACTCGGCTCTCGGTCATCCCTCTCCTCAATCCATCGAGCCTCAATCATGACTCGACGCATTCTGCTTTCCGCGATCGCAACCCTCTTTTGTGTTGCATCCGTCCATGCCGCGGATCCGGATTCGCTCGACGCTGTTGCAACCCGCGCGCAAAGCCTCATTGCCAACCGCTGCCGAGAGTGCCACGGCACGAAGGCTCGCGAGGGCGGACTGCGATTCCTGTCCGGGCGCGATCTTCTGGTGTTAAACGATTCAGGAGTCGCTGCCGTCGTACCCGGCCAAAGTGCGAAAAGCGAGTTGGTCCGACGCGTTGAATCAGACGACAAAGACGTGCGGATGCCGCCGAAGGGCGATCGGCTTTCGGCTGACGAAATCGCGATCTTGCGGTCGTGGGTCGATCAAGGCGCGCGTTGGCCGCAACAGTCGACTGGGACGCATTGGTCCTACTTGAAGCCGGTTCGACCGGCGCTTCCTGCGGTCAAGAACACGGATTGGCCACGGAACGAATTGGATCACTTTGTCCTGGCCAAACTGGAACAACACGGGTTGCAACCGTCGGAGCCCACCGACAAAGCTCGGTTGCTGCGTCGCGTATCTCTCGACCTGATCGGCCTGCCGCCGACTCCCGGCGAACTCGATGCGTTCCTCAAGGATGATTCGCCGTCGGCGTTCGAGCGAGTCGTTGACCGGTTGCTCAAGTCGCCTCGGTACGGCGAACGCTGGGCGCGACCGTGGCTGGATATGGCTCGCTACGCGGACTCCAACGGCTATCAGGCCGACCAGTTCCGCACCATGTGGGCTTATCGCGATTGGGTCATCAACGCGATGAACGCGGATATGCCGTTCGACCAATTTACCATCGAACAAATTGCGGGCGACCTGCTGCCCAAGGCCACGATCCGCCAGAAAATCGCGACGGGGTTTCATCGGTGTCCCACGTGCAACGTCGAAGCCGGTGTCGATCCGGAAGAAAACCGAGTCAACCAAATCGTGGATCGCGTCAACACCACGGCCACTGTGTGGCTCGGCACGACACTCGAATGTGCCCAGTGCCACAACCACAAGTACGACCCGTTCACGCAACAGGACTACTACCAACTGTTCTCGTTCTTCAATAACACGCCGATGGAAGTAAAGCTCAGCAGCGGAGTCACCTACGACTTCTACGGTCCCACGATGGACTTGCCTTTGAGTGAAGCCGGTCAGGCAAAACGCGACACGCTGACTGCGGAATCCGCGGAACTCGATTCGCAACTGCAAGTTCGCAGGACGCACCTCAAAGAGCGTCAGGCCGAACTGGTGGGCAAATTGGCGGCGACGTTGGGGACGCAGCCCGAATGGCATGTCCTGACCGTCAAGTCGTTCGCTTCGGTCGGTGGTGTCTCGCATGAACTGCTCGAGGACCAGTCGATCCTTGTTTCCGGGAAAGGTGCCGAGAAGGACACATACACCGTTGTCGTTCACACAGACGTGGTCGGCGCTACCGGTTTCAAGCTGGAAGCACTGACGCACGATTCGTTGCCCGGAAAGGGGCCGGGGCGTCAATCGGCGGAGCGACCCAACTTCGTCCTCAACGAATTCACGGTGGCTGCATCACCCAAGACTGGTGACGCGAAATCCAGCCAAGCGGTTTCGCTGCATTCCGCATCGGCAAGTTACGCGCAAAAGGGCTACGCGGTTGACGGAGCGGTCGACGGCAAGTTGGAAACCGCCTGGGCCATCCATCCTGAATTTCACAAATCGCATCACGCTCGGTTTCTGACAACCAAGCCGGTTGGTTTCGACGGCGGCACGGTTTTCACATTCCAGTTGGTGCAAAACCACGGCGGCAGGCGAACGATCGGTCGGTTGCGAGTTTCGGCCATGACCGGTGATCCCGGTCGTCACGCGATTCCGCAGGTAATCCGCGACATTCTTGCCAAGCTGCGGAGCAAGCCGGTTTCCGGCAAACAACCCGGTGTCTCGACGAAAGAGCAGGCGAAGTTGCTTGAGTACCTGGAAGACACGGATGCGACGATCGTCCAATTGCGAAAACGGATCATCGCGGTGAAGAAAGAACTCGATCAACTCAAACCGGAAACCACGCTGGTCATGGTCGAGATGGACAAGTCTCGAACTTCGAACATCTTCAAACGCGGCAACTTTCTGACCAAGGGAGCCGAAGTGCAGCCGGACGTCCCCGCGATTCTGCACGGATTGCCCAACGCTCGCGGCATCGAACGAACTCGTGAAACATTCGCGAGATGGCTGGTGGACCGTGACAATCCGCTCGTCGCCCGCGTGACGGTCAACCGCTGGTGGGCCGAGTTGTTTGGACGAGGAATCGTGTCCACGGTCGAGGATTTCGGCACGCAAGGTGAACCGCCGACTCATCCCCGCCTACTGGATTGGCTGGCCGTCGAGTTCATGGAGCACGGCTGGTCCATGAAACACATTCACAAAACGATCGTGATGTCGGCCGCGTATCAGCAAAGCTCGCGAGTGACTGAAAAACTGCTGGCCGTCGATCCCTTCAACAAATTACTGACTCGCGGGCCGCGCTTCCGACTGCCGGCCGAAACCATCCGCGACAATGCGTTGACGATCAGCGGTCTGTTATCGACCAAGATGCACGGCCCGCCGATCTTCCCGCCACAACCGGCGGACATCTGGCGACACATCGGTCGCAACGCCCCGAAGTACGACACGTCGACCGGCCCCGACAGATTTCGCCGCGGCATTTATGTCGTGTGGAGACGCAGCGCGCCGTATCCCAACTTCGTGACGTTCGACGCTCCGGATCGGGCATCCTGCGTGGTGGAGCGATCTCGTACGAATACGCCGTTGCAGGCCTTGGCGATGCTCAACGATCCCGCGTACGTGGAAATGACGCGAGCCTTCGCGGCGCGCGTGATCGCCGAGCAACCGCTGGCCAGCGTGCGTGAGCGGATCGACTATGCGTTCCGCCTGTGTGTTGCGCGAAAACCCACGGAGTCGGAGTCTCGCTTTCTGGAGCGTGTCCATGACACGGAATTGGCACGCTTTCGCGCAGACACCGCAGCAGCCGAGCGATTGATCCCCAAGTCGGATCGTCCAAAGGGCGCGGATGTCACCGAACTGGCGACTTGGTTTCACATCGGCAACGTCCTGCTGAATCTGGACGAAACGATCTCCAAAAACTGATGTCGGGGCCAATATTCCCCCGAGTCGAAGCTGATTTCCCTACTTTTCTTCGGGACGTTGTTTCTGCACGCGTCCTAAGTTCGAGCTTGTCACATTTTGGGGATCGGGGTCTGGCTTACGAATTTCAGATTTGGCGGTCGTTCGACGTGGAATTCACCAACAACGG
>JAQBZS010000313.1 GCA_027622115.1 Planctomycetota bacterium
GCCTCAAGTTGGATTACCGGCGCGTTGATCCCCATGGATGGCGGTAACTTGGCGTTGAACGGTGGCGGCACGGCGTCGCGCAGCCAAACGCCGCTCACCAAGTGGTAGGCTGATTCACCGATTCGACCCGAAGACTTCTCATCCAATTTCACGGATCAATACATGCCCGTTCCCGCTGCTTCGGCAACTGCACCATCGATCGACGCCGACATTGATCACGCCACGTTGCTGGGTCTGTACCGCACGATGCAGGTCATTCGTCAGACCGAAGAACAACTGGCACGCTGCCATCAACGTGGGTTGGTGCTCGGTGCCTGCCATACGTACGTCGGTGAAGAAGCCATCGCCACCGGAGTCTGTGCCCATCTGCGAACGGACGACGTCGTATTCAGCACGCATCGAGGCCACGGCCATGCATTGGCGAAAGGCGTCTCGCCGGAAGCGTTAATCGCCGAGTTGTTCGGTCGAGTCTCCGGTGTGTCGCTGGGTCGAGGCGGGAGCATGCACTTGTTCGCGCCCGAGATTGGTTTGATGGGCACGAGCGGCATCGTCGGGCCGAGCATCCTCCAAGCCTGTGGCGGTGGCTACACGTTCAAGATCCTCAAACTGGACAACGTGGCGGTCGCCTTTTTCGGTGACGGAGCCGTCAACAACGGCGCGTTCCACGAGGGTCTCAACATGGCCAGCGTCTGGAATTTGCCGGTCATCTTTGTCAACGAAAACAATCAGTTCGCCACGGAAGTCCCGTTCTCTTATTCCAGCGGAATTCCCGACGTCGGTCGCCGGGCCGAGAACTACGGGCTGCCGGGTTTCGAGGTCGACGGCAACGATGTCATCGCCGTGTACGAAACCACGCGCAAAGCGGTCGAGCGGGCTCGATCCGGCGGCGGGGCCACGTTGATCGAATGCAAAACGTATCGCACGCGGGCACACGCCGAGGGCATGGGCGACTACACCTATCGCACGCGGGACGACGTCGCCGATTGGAAAGCCCGCTGTCCGATCAAACGCTTTGCCGAACGGCTCGTCGCAGCCGCCGTGGCCACGCCGAATGAGTTGACGCAAGTTGAGGCCGAGATCAAGGAACATGTTCGGCAGGCCAGCGACAACGCGCAAGCCGCCGATTGGCCGCTGAGCGAAACCGCGACGGCACACGTCTACTTCGAAGGTGCGACGCCCAATGTCGCAACTCCGCCCACCGCCGGCGACCGCGAAATCACATACGTCGCGGCGACGCTCGAAGCTTTGGACTTCGAGATGGAGCGCAACGACGGCATCTTCGTGATGGGCGAAGGCATCGGTGCTCGCGGCGGCAACTTTGCCACAACCCTCGGGCTGTTCGACAAGTACGGTCCCGAACGGCTTTGCGACACGCCGATCTGTGAACGCGGATTCGTCGGTCTGAGTTGCGGCGCGGCGATGACCGGCAGCCGGCCGGTGATCGACTTCATGTTCATCGACTTTATCAACGACGCGTTTGGCGAGTTGATCAATCAGATCGCCAAGATGCAGTACATGTCGAGCGGACGATTGAAGATGCCGGTGCTGTTGCGCGGATGTGTCGGCATCGGCCATTCAGCGGCCACGCATCATTCCGGCAGTTATCACTCGGTCTTCGCTCACATCCCGGGACTGCGAGTCGTCATGCCGTCAACGCCGTACGACGCCAAGGGACTGTTCCACCACGCCCTGCGATGCAACGACCCCGTGCTGTTTCTGGAACACCGCGAGTTGATGGCGATCAAGGGCCACGTACCGGAAGAGCCGTATGAAATCGAATTCGGCAAGGCGACCGTCGTTCGCGAGGGCACCGACGTTACGGTCGTGGCAATTGCGTTGATGGTGCATCGCACGTTGGAAGCCGCCGAGCGTTTGGCGGATGCGGGAGTGTCGGTCGAGATTGTCGACCCGCGCACGGTGTCGCCGTTGGATACGGACACGATCTTGCAATCCGTAGCGAAGACTGGGCGGTTGTTGATCATCGACGAGGCATTTCAGCCATGCAGTGTCGCGGCGGAAGTAGCGGCGCGGATTGCCGACGTGGGATTCGACGAACTCGACGCGCCGATCCGCAGACTCAACGGAGCATTCACGCCGACGCCGTACAGTCCCACGTTGGAAACGCCTGTGGTGCCGCAAGTCGATGACATTGTGAATGCCGTTCAGGACTTGATCGACGAGTAGTTCACCAGTAGCCACGCTCGCCAGAGCGTGGATTGTGCGTTCCACCGTGACGGTGGCTACGGTTCGATCGTGTAAAAAACAGAAAGTGCCGTCTCATGCCGAAGTATCGCATTGCAGTTCTCGGAAGCACCGGGCGAGGCAACTATGGTCACGGGCTGGACACGGCGTGGTCCGCGATCCCGCAGACCGAGGTTGTGGCCGTATCGGACGACAACAAAATCGGGCTCTCGGCGGCAGCCAAGAAGCTCAAGGTCGAACGTGTCTTCACCGACTATCGGAAACTGTTCGACACGGTGAAACCGGATATCGCCGCCGTGTGCCCGCGCTGGGTGGATCAGCATCGAGACATGACGCTCGCGGCGGTCGAACGCGGCATCCACGTCTATATGGAAAAGCCGTTCTGTCGTTCGCCCGCTGAAGCCGACGAAATCGTCGCCGCGTCCGAAAAACACAAGATCAAGATCGCAGTGGCGCATCCCACGCGATACAGCCCCACGCTGGAGACGATCAAAAAACTCATCGCGGACGGCGCCATCGGCAAAGTGCTGGAGTATCGCGGTCGCGGCAAGGAAGACCGTCGCGGCGGCGGCGAGGACTTGTGGGTGCTCGGCACGCATGTCATGGACATGATCCGCGCGATCGGCGGCAAACCCGATTGGTGCTATGCCACGCTGCACCAAGACGGTCGGCCGGTGACCAAGGCGGATGTGGTCGCCGGACCCGAGGGGATCGGCCCGTTGGCGGGCAATCATGTCGAGGCGATGTACGGCATGCCCGACGGTTCAACTGCGTACTTCGGCTCGCGGCAAAACAAGCAAGGCAATCCGTCGCGGTACGCGCTGCAAATTTTTGGTTCCAAAGGCATCATCGAATTGCTGGAAGGCATCTTGCCGAGCGTCAAAATCCTGCAAGATGCGAGCTGGTCGTCGGGACGATCCGGCAAGGCCTGGCAAACGGTCTCGTCCGCTGGGATCGGCAAACCCGAACCGCTTCAAGGCCCCGAATATTCCGCTCGACATACGTTGGCGATCCGCGATTTCTTGTCCGCGATTGAACAAGATCGTCAACCGCTGGACGGTGTGTACGTGGCCCGCGACGTCACCGAAATGATCACGGCGGCATTTGCGTCGCACATGGCCGGCGGTCGAATCGACTTGCCGCTCAAACATCGCGGCAACCCATTGGGGTAGTCGGCATTCGCCTGAAACACGTTCCCACGCGGAACGGCATCTCATGGAGGAGTTGTGTTCGATTCTGAAATCTTCAAAGCGGTGTTTCTTGGCGTGGTGCAGGGCATTGCCGAATTCCTGCCGATCAGTTCGTCCGGGCATTTGGTGATCTCGGCTGCGTTGCTGGATGTCATCAACGGGACCGATGGCACGAACCTCGATGACGGCGGCATCAAGCTCAATGTGGCTCTGCACGTCGGCACGTTGTTTTCCATCCTCGCCATCTACCGCCGCGATCTGATCCCCTTGCTTCGCGACGTGAAACTGGTGACGGCGATCGTCGTCGCCACGATCCCCATTGTGATTGTCGGTTTTACGTTTAAGGATCAATTGAAGAGTGCATTCGACTCGCCGTTGATGGCGGGCTGCGGTTTGTTGATCACGGCCTGTGTGCTGGCGGTCGGGCAACGATTGGAACACGGGAATCTGGAACTCGATCAATTCTCCAACCAGCGAGCGTTGATCGTCGGCGTCTTTCAAGCGGTCGCCATTCTGCCAGGCATCTCCCGTTCCGGCAGCACGATCTCGGGCGGCATGATCAGCGGGCTCAATCGAGACGCGGCCGCGAAGTTTTCGTTCCTGATCGCGATACCGGCAATCTCGGGCGCGGCGGTGCTGGAGTTGAAGGACTTGTTTGATCCGTCGCATACGGATTCGACGTCGTTTACAGCCTTGGGGCTCGGCGCGCTCACGGCGTTCGTCGTGGGATTCTTTTCGTTGAACTTACTGCTGCGTCTGGTTTCGCAAGGTCGCTTGCATTGGTTCGTGATCTATTGCGCCTGTGCCGGAGCCGCCACGATTGCGTGGCAATTGTCGGCATAGATTGCCAACGGGCCGCGCGTGTCGGCACATGGAAAACGCGCGGCCCGTTGGGCACCGCGGTTAGACGCGCGAATTTCGTTCGCGTGGAGAATAAACGATATCGAGAATCCCGGTTTGCGACCTGAATCCGATTTAACATCGCCAAGCTTGAAATCCGACCGTGTTTGCAGTTTGCTGGGCTCACGGAATTCCACGACTTCGGACGAAAGTACGATCGATGAGCAGCAGCACGACCACCACCGAAACTCTCTTTGTGCAAATCATTGAGGGAGTCGATTCGCTGGTGAAGGAAGCGGACGAGCAAACCAAGCCCATCGAAGTGGATCCCTATCGCAGGCGACTCTTCGAATTCTTCGTCACGGCGAACGGGGCCGGATACTTGGAAGAAGATACCGACGTGGACTTGTCCGCAGACGGGCTGTGTCGCGAACTTTCCAGGCGATGGGGTCTGGCCGATGCGGCTCGCGAATCCGTTTCGGGCCAATTGAAGTTGCCGCCCGAGCATCTGTCGAAAATGCGACTGTTGTGGTCGTTGATGCGGATGTGGATGGAGTGGGACTATGCCTGGCAGCGATGGTCCGAGTTCAACGCGGAATAGATTTGAGGGACGCACCCGTCATGCCGAGATTGCGCGAAGCTTTCACATTGTGCGACGCTACGAGGACGAGAAAAGGGACGGAGTATCGCAGGTTTGAACGAAGCCGCCGGAGACTCGACAGTTTTTCTCGGTCGGTGCTTGGCGGAGCCCGCTTCGGGGCGCGCCGCCTGCGGCAAGTGAATCGCTGCTTTCAGAACTTCAACTTAGGCCGCTTGCATTGCTGTTCCGCGACGGTTTCGACGTGCCACATAGAAGCTGCAGCCTAGCCCGAGGATCCAGAGGACGATTCCGTGTGGTTCCACACCCGCCGTCGCAGCCCCGCCACCTCCACCGCCTCCGCCACTACCACCTGATGTGGATGTCGTTCCTGAAATGCGAATCTCCGTGATGGCAAAATCGCCGGCCATGATTGGATCCAGCGATACGACCAGCGAATCAATATCGGTCAGGTCCAGAGGTACGCCAAATGCCCCGAGGCTGAATACCATTGTGCCGGGTCCGGTCGTGTTTAACGTTACGGACTGCGTGTTGGTTCCATCTCCAATGGTGACCGTCACCGGGAAATTGAGGTCGGTTGCTAAAAACTCCACCTCGACCGCAGTGGCGGAACTGAGGTCTAAGTTCAGCCCCGCGCCGCTCGCATCATACGTCAACGCTGCCGAGCCGTTCGCGAATGTCCCGGATTCATAGTTGAAGATTCCGGCGACGGTGTTGACCTCACCGGTCACCGTACTGCCGAAAAGCCCGGTCGCGAGGGCGAGATCGACTTCTCGTGAACCACCAGAAATGCTGCCGTCGGCTTGCGAGCCGTTGAAACTCGATCCGTTGGTGGACAACGTCGTCAGCGCGAGTGCCCCGCCGCCGAATGAATCGACAGTAACGGCAGCATCGACCGTGCCGTGTAGGGAGCTTACGACGGTTATCAGAGTTAAGGTGAAGGTGCGCATTATGGGAACTCTGGCGTTGCGAGTGGAATAACGAACATCGACCGATGCTGCACATTCGATGCCGGTTGGCCGATTTGCGAGTTTCAGCCGACACGTCCCAAGATTCGTCAGTTTTGTACCAACCATCCGACGGCACAGCTGATCGAAGTGTCACAGTCCTTATTCTGTGATTTTCCGCGCGCACTGAATTCTTAACACTGCTGCAACCGTTTGATGATATTCCGTGCGCCACCAGTTGGTTCTTTCCGCCATTCATTTTTCCTGACCCTACCGTTTTCTATGTGCTCTCGACCGGCCCTGGGCGCCCTGGGCCGGTGGAGAGCGGCGCGGCCCCGAAGGATTTCGTGCAACGAGTGGCCGCAAGACTCAATCCTTGGGGAGCGCTACGGTCTTGAAGCTTTCGATCTTTTGCCGTGCTTCGGCGGTTCGTTCCTGGGACAGGCCCAGTGTTAACGATTTTTCAAGGGACCGTTGAGCCACCTCGAGTTGCCGTTGGTTCGACGTCGCTTCCGCCAGCAGCATGCCGGACTGGAAGTGCAGAATCGCCGACGATTCGTCCTCGGCCAGCGCGGCGTTTACCAGCGTCTTGGCCACCTCCGCTTGGCCCGCGCGACGGTAAACTTCCGCCAGTGTGTCCACAAAATCGACCGGCAGCCGTTTGGATGCGAACGCCGTGCGGATCACCTCGGCGGCCTGCAGGGCTGGCTGAATTTCGCCCAGATCGACGGCGCTGATCCATGCGGCATTGTTGGCCGCCTTCAATTGTTCGGCGTCCAACTTGAACATCTCGACGTAATAATCGCGTGCCGACCGTAACAGGCCATGGTCTTTCACGCTCATGCCTTCAAAGTGGCACGCCCTCGACAGCACGTGGAGCGCTTCGATCTTCCGCGCGTCGGTCTTGGCGATTTCGTAGGCTCGGCCGCCCCTTCGCGAGCTGCCGCGAAACGCTGGGCCGCGCCGTAAATCGTGGCGACTCGCAGATGCCGCGCCAGAGCCGGTTGTGCCCCCATCCGCACGGCGATTCGGCCCGCGTCGTCCCAACGCTGCTCCGACACCAACACTTGAAACTCGGGCTCATCCAATCCTCGTTCGTCCGGCAGCCACTTCTTGGCCGTGTCCAGCACCGCGCGAGCCCGTGCGATGTCGTGGCCCTCGCGATAGACGTCGATCAGTAAAACGTAGGCGTCCAGATGTTTGGGCCACTTCTTGAACACTGGTCCAAGCCATTGCAATGCGGTCGACACTTTCCCCTGCTGCCGCAGAATCGCCGCGCCGATGACATGCGGCTCGGGACGCTCCGGATCGATGGCAATCGCTTGTTTCGCGTGATCCAACGCTGTTTCCAGTTGCTCGACTTTCAATTGTTCAACCCGACCCAGCCCGCATTGCGCCGCCAGCAAATGGACATCGAAACTCTTCGGCCGTTGTTTCGCTGCCCGTTCGAGTGCCGCCGATGCCTCGTCGATCCGGCCTCGCGAATGCTGAATCCGAGCCAACAGCAGGACGGAGTCGAAAGAATCGTCCGCAAGGAACTCCACCCGTTTCAGAGATCGCTCGGCCCGATCGAGATCGTCCGCTCGAATGGCCAACGTGGCGGCGATCCGCATGAGAAACGCGTCTTCGCCGTGCGTTTTGATCAAGGCCTCGACTCGTTGCAGCGCCGCGGCCGGTGTCTCGCGATCCGCCAGCACGGCCAAGGCTTTGGCGATGTCCGGGCGGATCTTCGCGCGTGTCCGACTGCTACTCATGGACTGGTCCAGGAGTTGGAGTGCGTCGTCCGGTTGACCGTTTTCCGCATGCCACTTCCCCTGCCACGCTTGCACGAGCGAACTTCGAGCGAGCGTGGGATGGTCCGCGAGCACGGCGTCGAATTGCTCACCGCACCCGTGCTTCAACAACGCCCAGCGAGCGGCAACCAGCAACACGCTTTCCGTCTGCGGATGCCGAGCCTGCAAGTCCGCGATCGTTGACGCGGCCGAGTCGAGTTTCCCCTGGCTCATCAACAGATCGGCGGCCAGCACACCGGCTTGTGGCATGTTCATGAACCGCTGCGATGTCTGATCGAGCCACGCGATCGCGGCG
>JAQBZS010000314.1 GCA_027622115.1 Planctomycetota bacterium
CCGGTGCCCGCTGCGCTCGAAAACTCGCTTGTTTCAAGCTCGACTCTCGCTTGTTTAAGGGCTAGGGTGCCTGTCCCGCTTTTTCAGATAGTCTCTAAGCTAAGTTCGAGTTTGTCACATTTTGGGGGATCGGGGTCAGGCTTACGGCTTTCAGATTTGGCGGTTTGACATTCTTGATGAAGCCAAAGTCCACTGCCCGCCAAATCTGAAAGACGTAAACCCGACCCCGGAAAGTGACAAACTCGAACTAAGCACTGCACTCCGTGTCGGGTGGTGTGCATTCAAAGATCAGTCGGCACTTCCATACTCGGTTGCTGCCGGTGCAACGGCCATCTTACATTTTGCCTTCGAAGCAAAGTCTTCAAGGTGCGTTTGATCTATTGTCCCCGCTTCGGTGGAAACACGACTGAACAGCAACTTCCTGCGAATGCAAACCAAGAATGCGGAGAGTCAGACAATGAAACGAACCGTTTTGGCAGCGATAATTTTGATCACGGGATGCACTCGGTGGCTTGAAGCCAGCGACCACAACGGCATCTACGCCTTGATTGAACAGGTGACATTGACGGGCGCGGATTCCGCCGCCGAAACGATTCAAGTTCGCGGCAGTTTCGCACTCGCCAAGGGGACTCGCGAATATCACCCGCCGAAATACGGTTACCTGTATTTCCAACTGCGAGACGGCAAGGAAGACGTTTGCCGCAAGGAATGGGCCGATCTCAAACGCGTGGCGGGGACCGGCGAAATTGTTTCGTTCGGTGGTCGGTATGATCGAGATCGGCAGCCGGCAAAACTCGGGCGAGTCCGCAACTTGACCGAGAATCCGACGAAGCCGAATGAGTATCCGCTCAATTTCGGCGTGAACCGTGTTCGGGCGTCGGACTATTCTCCGATTCGCAATCTGCGCTATTTCGCGACTCCGAAAACGCCGACTCATAACGCGTCCGTCACGACAGGTCGCGTCGATCTGGTCGCCAATCCCGTGGCCGCGGGTTCAAAGGACGTGCAGTATTTCTTCGAGATCAAAACCGCGAAACGATCTCTGACAAGTCCCGCCGTTTCAGCCGGTAAGCAATTGCCGACTTGGTCGCCGGAGATCGAAATTAGCCCCGGTGAGAAATACACCTGGAGCGTCTGGACGGTCTCGCAGTTGAAGAACATCCGCACCCAGAAGGCCGAAGCGTGGAAGGGGCCGGTGGCGAGTTCGCAGTTTGTCGGGAAGTCGGCCCAATGACCGCGTCCGCGAAGTCACTCGGACCGATCGCCCTCTTGCGGTATTCCGCTTGGGACGCTCTGTTCGTGGGGCTGGCCGTGGTACAGGGCGTGGTGCTCGTCAAGTTTCCCGGTGTGCTGGTGATTGGGATCGGGATCTGGTGGAACTCGAACACTGTCTCGCACGGATTCATTCACAACCCGTTTTTTCGGGTGAGGATGCTAAACCGAATGTTTGCCGCGTATCTGACGGTGTTGTTGGGTTTCCCGCATGCATTGTGGCGGTCTCGGCATTTGGCGCATCACGCAGAAAGCCACACACAGAGTCACGCGCGTTGGCATTGGTCCGCGGAATTGGTGACACAAACTGGGTTGGTGATTCTCTTGTGGGGGGTATTGCTGTGGTTTGCGCCGATGTTCTGCTTGACGGTGTACGCACCGGGTTTTGCATTGGGCATGGCCCTGTGCGCGTTGCACGGTCACTACGAACACGCGGTCGGAACCATCAGTTACCACGGGCGGCTGTACAATTTGGTGTTCTTCCACGACGGCTTCCACGTCGAACACCATGCACAGCCGAGCCGGCACTGGAGTCGACTCGACAGCGCGGCCGGCCAAACTCAAACAAGTCGTTGGCCACCCGTGTTGCGTTGGCTGGATGTGTTCTCGTTGGAGTCGTTGGAACGGTTCGCGATGCGTTCCGCTCGGCTACGATGGTTTCTGCTGCGAAGTCACAAGCGGGCGTTTGAGCAACTGCTGCGCGATGAGGTGCTTCAAAGTAATTCGATTCGCGTCGGTATCGTCGGCGGTGGGGTGTTTCCGCGGACGGCCATCGTATTGAGAGATTTGTTGCCAGCCGCGCAGATCACGGTCATTGATCTGAACCACGGTAATCTTGAAACCGCCGCGCCGCTGATGCCGGCGGATGTCGATGTCGTACACGCCGCGTTTGATCCTCGGAAACACGCCGACTTTGACGTCTTGGTGTTCCCGTTGACGCTACGAGGCGATCGCGGGGTCTTGTATCAGAATCCGTCCGCACCGCTCGTATTGATCCATGACTGGATTTGGCGGCGACGCGGAACGAGCCGCGTGGTTTCGTGGTGGTTGTTGAAGCGGCTGAATTTGGTGAAGCCATGAGAGCGGCATCACTTGCAGGAGTTCTCGTCTTCGCCCGAATTCTGGTCCTGGCGGATCATCAGGTCGAATGGTCCGTGTGGACTCTGCCCGCGTTTCTGTGGCAAGACTTGTTGTTCGTGCTGTGCTTCGCGGCGATCGATGCGATCGTTCGCCGGGAGTGGCTGGGTTGGATGCTCTATGTCGCGAGCGTCGGCTACTCGGCGATCAATGTGCCCATCGCGCGGGCCGTGTCTTCGCCGTTGACCTGGCCGATGCTGCGAGCCACCGGCGGAGAGTTAGCCGATTCGATTACCTACTACGCCACGCCGCTCAACGTGGCGCTACTCGTCGGCGTGGCACTCGTGGCGGTCGGACTGCCTTTTGCCGCAGCAAGACTCAAGCCGCGTCCTCTGCAAATCGCCGCGACGTTGTCGCTGGTGATCGTGGTGATCGGACCATTCGCGGTCACTCGCATCGATACGCGGGGCCATCATCGCAACGTCGTCTTCGCGCTCGTCATGACGGTCGTACCGCGAGTCGATGCCGAAGCCGCGGAAGCCGATTGGCGAGCAAGTCCGTTCAATCCGCCAGAAATCGCGGAACCGGTCGGTTTCGATGGAACATCGCTCGATCGGTATCGCGGGGTTGCGCGCGATCAAAACGTGGTGCTGGTCATTCTGGAATCCGTGGGAGCGCGCTATCTGAAACCCTACGGCGCCAATCGTGACCCGATGCCGCATCTCAGCGAGCTTGCCGAACGATCGATGCTGTTTGAAAACGCATACGTGGTTTATCCGGAAAGCATCAAGGGACTCGTGGCGATCCTGTCGTCGATCAGTCCGGCATTCGATTCCAAGGCCGAACAGTACGAACACGTCGGCACGCGTTCGATCGCGAGCGAATTGTCGGATGCGGGATATCGCACGGGCCTCTTTCATTCGGGACGGTTCATGTATCTCGGCATGAATTCGGTGATTCGCGGTCGCGGCTTTGATGTCCTGGAAGACGCCGGCCATATCAGCGGCGAACACAATTCCAGTTTCGGCGTGGATGAGCCGTCAACCGTCAAACGCGTGCTGTCGTGGATTGACGAATCTCCGGCGAACGAGCGGTTCTTCCTCACTTACATGCCGGTGGCCGGCCATCACCCCTACGACACACCCGAGCCTGGGCCGTATCCCGAAGACAACGACCTGGACCGCTACCACAATGCGATGCACTATGCCGATGAAGCGATCGGTCAATTGATTCGCGGACTACGGGATCGAAGCCTTGAACAAAATACACTGCTGATCGTGGTGGGCGATCACGGCCAAGCCTTCGGTCAACACGCGGACAATTTCGGCCATACGTTTTTTCTGTACGAGGAGAACATCCACGTACCGTTGATGATTGCCGCGCCGGCGATGCGGGATGCCGTCCGTGTGTCTCGCGTAGTGAGCGTCCTCGACGTGGCTCCCACCATCATGGAGTTATGCGGTCGAAGCGTGCCGACGGATTTCCAGGGGAGTTCGTTGCTCCACCCGCGCCAACAAATGGCGTTGTTTTTCACGGACTATTCGCTCGGATTCCTGGGTCTGCGCGACGGCAAGTGGAAGTTGATCCATGAATTGGAATCCGGTCGATCAAACTTGTTCGACCTTGGTTCCGATCCCGACGAGCGGCACAACGTGGCCGGGGATTCCCCTGAGCAAGCCGAGTCTTATCGCCAGCACTTGCTGAAATGGTGTGCCGCACAGCGAGCACTGCTTGAACAAGATGCTCACTAACTGCACCCTTCGTTACGGCGATACCGACGATAGTGGAATACATCCCCTTGATCACATTCTTACTTGCTCATCGTAACTTCTAGCCCGCTGCGATCGCGGGCATCTGAAGCTTGGCCACTGAATTCTCCGGTGATGAAATCACTGCTTCCGAGCCCGCCGATTTCGCGCGCGTGCTTCGTTCAACCATTCCCGGTCCCGTGCCGTCGGATTCCTGACCGACTCGAATTCATCCAGCAATTGCCGCACCCGCTCCGTCCGATCGTCGGCTGCGCGCGTGTCGCCACAGGCCCGTTCGGCGAGTGCCAGATTGTGGTGTGCGTCGATGCGACCTTTTCGGTCGGCAATCCGTACGGCCCCGCTGCTTGCTATTTCATCGTGGACGCGGACCGCAGATTCGAAGTATCGACGCGCTTCATGAACTCGATGCAGCTTGACCAGCACCTCGCCAAGTCCCGCGGCGGCCGAGGCGAAGGCTCGTTGCGTGTCCGTGGACGTTGGCGACACCGACAACTCGCGACCGAGCATGCGATGTGCCTCCTGGAAGTGATCGAGCGACGTGGGCAGTCGACCGGCATCCCGATCGTCCTCGCCGATTCGGATCAACGCGATCGCCAGGTCTCGTTGTGCCGCCGGATCATCGGACCCAGCGGCGGCGAGTTCTCGAAAGATCGCGTAGGCACGGCGGTGGTGTGCTTCCGCTTCGGCGCGACGATTCTGTTCGCGGCACAACACCGCAAGCTTGAGCAGACGCACCGCCAGATCTCGCTGTAAGGTCGTGTCCGGTTCGACGGTGAGCAGCCCTTCGAGTTGGTCTACGCATTCGCGGTATTCGGCTTCGGCACGCGCGACGTCACCGAGTGATTCGAAGCCTGTTCCGATTTGGTCGAACGAAACCGCCAGATTGCGAAGCGTTTTCCGATCGTCCGGCTTGACGGATTCGGCGATCACGCGAAGTAGTGATTTGGCTTGGTCGTACCACAATGTTGCCACCGGAGCGTTGGCTCGCTGCACCGCCACATCCGCCAAATGGATCAACGACATCACGCGACACTGCCGCACGGACAGCGTTTCCGCTGCCGGTTCCGGGAGATCGTCCAGCCGTTGGATCGCGTCTTGATAACAGCGTTCGGCCTTGTCCAATTCGCCGATCCTGACGAATACGTCTCCCAGGCGATTCTGTGCCAATGCTGTGCGGACACTAATGTCGCCCTGCACGTGCCCGTCGAATTGAATCTCGCCGAGGCCTTGGATCGCGATGGTCAGCAGCTCTTTGCGCAGCTCCAAGTGCTGATCGTCGTCGAGTTTGTCCTGCACTTCGAGCACCATCTGATCCATGGTCCGCATGACCAGATCGCGATGTTGGTTGGCGATCCGGCGTTCGCGTTTCGAAGACTCAAGCTGCACTTTCACGGCTGCGGCGGAATCCTTGAGTTGCTTGTTCGAAATCACCAAGGCACCCGAAAAGAACAGGCTGCCGAGGAAGCCGACGATCAGCAGCAGGTTCACCGCGATCGTCAGGCCGGCGATTTTGGGATTCCGGCGAATCCAGCGCCATGTGCGACCGACGACACCCACAGGCCGAGCCAGCACCGGTCGACCGTCGAGCCAGCGCGTGAGATCGGCCGCGAATTCGCCGGCCGACTGGTAGCGTTCGAGCGGACTCTTCGCCATCGCCTTCAGGCACACGGTTTCCAAATCGCGGGGAATGGCGTCGTTGAAATGCCGAGGTGGAATGGGGTCGTCGTGCTGGACTTGTTCGAGCACCATGCGGACGACGCCGCGAAACGGAATCTCGCCCGTCAGCAGAAAGTACAGCACGACACCGGTGCTGTAGACGTCCGATCTTCCATCCACGGTGTGGGGTGATTGAATCTGCTCGGGGCTCATGAAGGCCGGCGTTCCGGCGATCACGCCCTCGGTCGTCAGCGTGATGTCCTCGGAGTCCAAGCGAGCCAAGCCGAAGTCCGTCAGCTTCGCCCGATTCGTAATGCGTTCCATCATGACGTTCGACGGTTTCACATCGCGATGCACGACATCGTGATCGTGGGCCGCCTGCAATCCGCCGGCGATTTGCACCACGATCGCGGCTGCTTCACCGGGCGGCACGACTCGCTCGCGGTCCAGTCGTTCTTGCAGTGATTCGCCGTCGATGTATTCGAGCACCAAGTACGGCGGGTACTTCGGATCGTTGGCGACTTCGTAAACGCGGACGACATGATCGTGTTCCAACTGCGCGGTCGCTCGGCCTTCGCGTTCGAAACGCAGTCGAGCCGTGGGAGTCAGCGTGAGTTCCCGGCGTAGAAACTTCAGGGCCACCGTGCGCTGCAAGCGTCGGTCGCGGGCGAGGTACAGGAATCCCGTGGCTCCGTATCCCAATTGTTGCAAGACGTCGAATTCGCCGATGCTCCCCAAGGGGGCCGCCGTGGATTTCGGGCCGGAAAACTGAATGCCGTCGGACTGGCCGAACCGATCCGCCACGCGAGTCACTTGATCCGGCGACGCTCGCAAGCGATCCATCAATTGGGCGAGTTCCGGTTCGTCGAGCACTGCTTTTGAGGCTGCGTCGATGGATTGCGTAATCTCGTCGGGCAGCAAAGTCGAATCGGTTTGCAGGTTCCGCTCGGCGGTCTTCGTGCCGAAGCCATGGTCGGTTTGCGAGAACTGCAATTGCTGGGACGTGCCGTGAAATTCGGTCAATTCGTCGAGGACCGCTTGGCAGTGTTCACACTCGGCCAGATGCTCGCCGATGACTTCGCGAGCGGGATCGTCCAGTTGATCCGCCAGCAACTGATGCAACTTTTCGACTTCGGGGCAGTGCATGTCGCATCACGTATCCAACGGAGACTGATTCAGTCGTTCCACTTCCTGCTTCAACAACTTGATGATCCGGGACTTGGCGACATACACGTCCGCCACCGCGATCCCCAATCGCTGGGCCACGGCTGGAGCTTTCATATCCTCGTGTGCCGTCAAGACATAGGCCTCCCAGTTGACCGGTTTCACACGTTCCTTTACGCGGGCCTCCGCCTCTTGCAAGAGTTCTCGTTCACCCTCGGCGGTGAGCATTTCCGAAAGGGTCTGCAACGCCTCATTCGAAACCAACGTGGCCAACCGCTCGTTCGCGGACGTATCGCCGACGCCTCGACCTGGACGTTGAAAACTCTTCAGAAGATCGCGAATGGCGTTATTGGTCACCGTTTTCAGCCACCCACGAAAGCTGCCCTTGCGAGGATCGTATTCGAAGGACTTCATCGCCAGGACCAATTTGCCGAGCACATCCTGAGTGATGTCCGCCGCGTCGGATTCTTGCAGCCCAAACTTTCGGCACCACGCATAAATCCGTGGCGTGTAACAATTGATGAATTGCTCCCATGCTTGTTGATCTTCGACGTTGCGCAATCGCCCGAGCAGAGTTCCGCGAGTTCGAAGGTTGTCACTGTTCTGCATGGTGGTACGGCTTTGAGCGGGAGAACTTGCGCCGATCGATTCGATTTTGGCCAATTCGGCAATTACGTGGTTCTGGATGGCTGGGATCGGGAGTCGCGTGTTGAAAACTCCGGGTTGACCAGGAGAATTGTTCAAGCAGGTTTTCGAATTCGGTCGTGGAAACGAGAGTCTGACTCCCACGGATGGCAATGCCGGACCACGGATGTTTAACGCTTATTCTCTACGCGGCCAATAATGGCACATTCTCAAAGGTCTGAAACTTCAGCGTCATGAGTGATTT
>JAQBZS010000315.1 GCA_027622115.1 Planctomycetota bacterium
AAGACCGCTCTAGCTTCTCGCTCACGAACAGGCGCCGACTCGGCGAACTGCTGCAGGCGTTTGTTGATTCGCTGCAAGCGGTCGGTCTGCTGCTTGAGTTCCTCGAACAGGTCTTCGAGCACCCACCAATCTTCCGTGAGCAAAGTGTCTTTGAGGCGGTTGGCGTGCTCGCGGCCAGCCGCGGTGAAGAGGTTGGTTCGATCCTGGTTGTAGCGAGTCAAGATGCCTCGCGCGGTGTTCTTGATGGACGTGATGCGGTTTTGGACTTTGCATCGCCGACCGATGAGTGCTCGATGTTGGCGGACGCGAGGCGTCGGTCGCCAGGCGTCGGGGATCATGTTGCGAGCGAGGAATTCGGCGAGGATGTACGCGTCAATCTTGTCGGTCTTGCGAGTGCTCTCCGCGATGATGCGCAGCTTGCCGGCATGTGCGAGCACGACCCGCTCCGCGAATTTCTCCGCGAGCCCAGCGAACCACTCGTAGCCGATGGTGGCTTCGACCGTGAGCAGACACGGTGCGTGCGACTGGATGAAGGTTTCGATTCGTTTCATGTCCGAGCAGCCGATTTTCTGTCGTTTGACGACGCGAATGTTGTCTTGATGTTTCTCGACGACGCAGAAGGTGATACTTCTCTTGTGGAGGTCTGCACCGATGAATCGCATGGGGAATCCTTTTGTGGCGGTGAAAGAAGAGGGTTTTCGTTCTTCTGTTATCGACCACGTTTCAAAGGCCCCTGCAACTCGCGGGCAGACCTCCTTCCCCATACCTTCGGCCTACAGATTGCGGCCTACAGATTGCGGCGAAGCGGCGTCGTTTAATCATCACACGTATGCCTCGCTCGCACCGAACATTCGCGCGACGATCAGCACCGTGATCGCGGCAGCCACCATGATCAGCGAAACCGCGACCGCCCCTTCCAAGTTACCGACATTCATCTCCAAAAAGACCGATGTCGACAGAACCTCGGTCTTCATTCTGGTGGCTCCCGCAAAGATCAACAGCGGACCGAACTCGCCGAGCGACCTCGCCCACGCCAAGGTGAATGCCGTCATCATGCCTCGACCGGCTTCCGGAATGACAATCCAACTGAATGATTGGAACCGGCTGCAACCCAACGACAACGCAACCTGTTCGCACCGCGGATTGATGTGGTCGAAAGTGGCCTTCATCGTGCGAACCGCAAACGCACATGCCACGGAAAACTGTGCGATCACCACCGCGGGAATTTGGTACACGGTGGATCGCGCGATCCAGCGGAACGGTGGAAACTGGAACAGAATTAGCAGACTCAGCCCAATGACCAACGGCGGCAGCACGATGGGAATATCCAGCACCGCGTCCAAGAAACGGCGACCCCAAAATCTGTGCCGGGCCATCAAATAGCCGATCGGCACCGCGAAAAACACGGACAGGATCGCCGACAGCGAGCACGAAATCAGGCTCAGCCAAACCGAGTGCTGAATTTTGCGGTCCGACAAGGCCGTCAGGACGGGATTCTTGGTAATCATGCTCAACAGCGAGCCATCCGCCAGTTTGGCGGCACGCAGCGACTGCTGAATCATGTAGGCCGTGTCCGCGGCGAGTAGCATGCCGATCAGCAACACATAACTGCCGCCGATCACGGCCAGCGACCAGTAAAAGCATCGATCGGCTCGATCAAACGACTTCGCCTGCAAAGCCAACAGTGGATCCGGAACATTCACGGTCGTCGGTGGCGACGTGCCGGATTCTTGGTTGGAAAGTGTCGAAGACATAAAGGGTGCATTGGAGGCGGCGTGGAAGTTCGTTTCCAGTATCCTTCCGAGTTGTCGGGATTGTTGCAAACGTGTTGAGTTGCCGCGTCGCGACCGCACGTCGAGCACAAGGTCAGTTCGGAGACGATCGATGAGTCGCTGGCAGGAAGAATCGGATCCCGCAAACGATTGGGCAGCCGATGATGATGATTGGGGCGTCGGCGGTCGTGACGACGATGGAAGCGACGCGATCATCTCGTGTCCCGCATGCGGAGCCGACGTTTATGAAGATTCACCCGCTTGCCCTGCCTGCGGCGAATACATCGTGGACGACAATGAATTCGCGACGCGACACCCCGGAGCGACCGGGTTCTGGGCCGATCGTCCGGCGTGGTGGATTTGGCTGGGATTCCTCGGCGTCATCGCGACAATTATTGCGCTGCTGTGATTTTTTCTGCGCAGTTGTAGCCACGGTCGCCGGACGGTGGATTCGCAGCACCACCTCGGCCTTCATTTCCTGAATGAAGCCGATAATTGCGTTGATGACGACAACGCCGAGCATGACTCCGGTGTCGACCCAGTGGCTCAGCAACCCTGTCGCGACTGCTGTTATTAGCAGCACGGATTGTGAAATTGCAGAAGCAACCTATTCGGTCGCCGCATGCAGCACGTGCAATTCCGCGCCGAATCGTTCGGCAAATTCAGCCGCGCACCGCAACGCGTTTTCCGAGTGCATTCCGAAGTCCGTGGCCACAAGGATTTTCTTGGGAACCGCAGATTCCCCGTTCCTCGCACGGTTAGAACGGGATACGCAGCCTTGCGGACAACTTTCTTCGCCACACCACCAAAATCGCGAAAGCCCCGTGCGGCTGTGCGTGTTTTGCACAATGAGGTCGATATCGTGCAGCATCGAATCGGCCACGATTCACAGTTGCAGTTTGTGATGCCATTGACGTCGTACGCGGCGAGCATTGAACTTGGAACCACCGGACCCCGGAGACGTTGATATGGCTGTTCGACTGAAGATGAGCCGACTGCGAAGGCTGGTCCGCAACTTCAAGGAAAATGGCATCAAGATGATGCTCGAACATCCGGAGAACGTGCGTGAAA
This sequence comes from Planctomycetota bacterium, assembly GCA_027622115.1. Lineage (GTDB taxonomy): Bacteria > Planctomycetota > Planctomycetia > Planctomycetales > Planctomycetaceae > JAQBZS01. The sequence goes on from JAQBZS010000315.1 coordinate 2,844, forward strand.
CCGTGGTCATTACAAGCCGCGATTGGGCTCGGCGGATCGATTTTTCGACGTTACAGCAAACCAAAACAACATTCGTTCGCCGGGACTTTCGCCATATCGAATCTGATATCGTCTACACGGCTCAACTGTTGGGGAAGAACGGTCGGCGACTCAAACACAACGTGCTGCTCTATCTGCTCATCGAGCATCAGTCCGAACCTGATCGGCTGATGCCGCTCCGGCTGACGGATTACGTGATGCAGATTTTCAATCACCAAGTCAGGCAGTGGGCCAAGAAGCACCCCAGCCTGTCGGGCCTGCAACTGAGTCCCGTGCTGCCGATGGTGTTGTACACGGGCCGGCGAAGTTGGGAGTCCATCGGCTCGATCGACGATCTGTTCGATTCCCGCCACGACTTTCGGGCAATCACGCCGACGATCGAGCAGCCGCTGTTTTTGAACCTGCCCGAGTTGGCCGGCGATGCGCTCGACCGTGCTGGAGCGTTCGGCTCGGTATTGAATTTGATTCGGCAACGTCGTTCGAAGCCCGTTGTGTTTCGACGTATTTTGCAGAGCGTGATTCGAAAGCTGGAATCGCTTCCGACATCGGACCGGCTACGCTGGCTAGATTTGATGTCCTACATTCACGCCATGATTTATCACGAGCGATCCGAAGTTGAGCAGGCGGAAGTACACGACTTGATTGAACAATCCGTAGGAACAGACCCACAGCGCCACGAGGTAAACAAGATGCGAACCGCAGCAGACGCATTGCGAGAACAAGGGATCGAACAAGGGATCGAACAAGGGGTGCAACAAGGGGTGCAACAAGGAATGGTCAAGACATTGACACGCCAGCTTCAGTCTCGGTTTGGCGATGACGCTCGAAACGCGATCACAATCGTCAACTCCACCGAGGATGTTAGGCGTTTGGAGCAGTGGCTGGATCGCTTTGCAACCTGCGACTCGCTGGAAGATTTGCAGATCACTCTCCCTTGAATGCTTCAAACCTCCAGCACCGTGAAAATCCGCTGGTTCCGGTGGGATCGTTGAGTGGACTGGCTTGCCGCTTCGGTTTTGGGGGCAAGCCCTTGATGGGACGTGAGTTCGACGCTGTGCCGGGAGCGATGATCACCGGTCGAGCAGGTTGAGCGGTCGGATCGTCACGAGTTGCGCGGTGCTCGACGGGCCGGCGGTTCCCACTTCGTTCGTGCCGATGACTCGTTTAGAGTGGCGGTTGCCATCAGCGAGTGCATGGTCAATCGCAATCGAATCACCTGCCACGGTCGAACGCCGCGAACTGAATTCTTGTCGAAAAGCAAGTAACCTCTGATGCACCGGTCGAACGGCCTGTCGTCGTTGAATGAAGGCGTTGATGACGTAATCTGGAACCGCTGGCGTGTTGTGCCAAGACACCGCAAAAGGTTCAAGTTGTCACTTTGGAAGGCTGATGATGAAACACGTGACGGCTTCGATTCTGTTGAGTCTGATGATCGTTGGTGGTCCCGCCCGCAGTCATGCGGACGAACCACTGAACTTCAACCGCGATATTCGCCCGATCCTGTCCGAAAATTGCTTCTACTGCCACGGGCAGGACGCCAAGAAGCGGAAGGCCGAACTGCGGCTGGACTTGCGGGACGTCGCCGTCAAGTCGGGGGCGATCGTGCCCAAGCAAACGGCGAAGAGCCCACTGGTCGAACGCATCAACTCGCGTGATCCGGAAATGGTCATGCCGCCGCCGAGTTCGAATCGACGGCTGACACCGCAACAGAAACAACTGCTCGAACGCTGGATCGCGGAAGGTGCGGAGTACTCCACGCATTGGGCTTACATCACTCCCGTCCGGCCACCCGAGCCCGTTGTCAAACAAACCGCTTGGGATCGGAATCCGATCGATCGCTTCGTGCTGGCCAAGCTGGAAGCCGAAGGACTCGCGCCGTCTCCCGAAGCGGATCGAGCCACGCTGATCAAACGCCTGTCGATTGATTTGACCGGATTGCCGCCCACGCCGGAAGCAGTCGACGCGTTCATCTCCGACACGGGATCGCGAGCCTACGAGAAAGTCGTGGACCGACTGCTGCGCAGCAAACATTACGGCGAGAGAATGGCACTCCCGTGGCTCGACGCGGCACGCTACGCCGACAGCAACGGCTTTCAACAGGATGGCGATACGTGGCAATGGATGTGGCGAGATTGGGTGGTGCGGGCTCTCAATGACGACTTGCCGTTCGACGAATTCACGATCTGGCAACTGGCCGGCGATCTGCTGCCGAACGCCACGACGGATCAGAAAATCGCCAGTGGATTCAATCGCAATCATCTGCTGAACGGCGAAGGCGGCGCGATCGCGGAAGAGCAGCGTTTCGTGATTCTGTTCGATCGCATCGACACCACGGCGACCACCTGGCTGGGACTCACGATGGCGTGCGCTCAGTGCCACGATCACAAGTACGATCCGATCACGCAGCGCGACTATTACCGCTTGATGGACGCGTTCAATCGAGTCCCGGAAAGCGGCCGACCACAACGGTTTTCGACACGGATTCGCGTGGCGGCCCCGTTCATCGAATTGCCCAGCGAAGAAAACAGGACTCGGATCGCCGCGTGGGAATCGCAAATCGCGACGGCCAACAAGGAAGCCAAGCTCATCGCCGATGCGGCGTTTCAAGGTTGGCAATCGGGTCTGCGAGCCGATGGAAATGGGGGCGACGCCAAAGACCTGCCGGCTCCACTGGTTGCCATCTTGGCCAAACCCACGGACAAGCGCAGCGCGGATGAGACGAAACAACTCGCAGTCGGACTGCGAAAGCACTTCGACGAAAAGGTGAAGCCGAGTCTCAGCAAAGAACTGCCGCAGGCGGCGAATGCCGGGCAATTGAAAAAGGAACTGGATGCTTACAGGGCCGATCAAATGCCCCGCGTGATGGTCATGAGCGACTCGCAACCGCGACAAACCAGCATTCTCGATCGCGGCGAATATCTAAAGCCGACCGAAAAGGTTTCATTCGGTACACCGGAGTTTCTGACGCCGTTGCCCCAGGGCGCGGCGGCCAATCGACTCGGTTTGGCGGAATGGTTGGTGTCGCCCGAGCATCCGCTGACGGCCCGCGTGCAAGTCAATCGCATGTTCCAGCACTTTCTGGGGACCGGCATCGTCAAGACTTCGGAAGACTTTGGAGTCCAGAGCGAGTATCCCGCGTATCGCGAACTGCTGGATTGGTTGGCGGTGGAGTTCCGAGAGAGCGGCTGGAGCATGAAGTCGATGCACCGGTTGATCGTCACCAGTGCAACGTATCGTCAGTCGAGCCGAATCACGCCGGAGCTTCTCAGCCGCGACATTGAAAACCGGCTGTACGCGAGGGCGAGCCGCATGCGGATGCCGTCCATGCTCCTGCGCGATTGGGCGTTGGCGGCGGCCGGGTTGTTGGACGGAACCATCGGCGGACGTCCGGTTTATCCGTACCAACCGGACGCCGTGTGGGAGCCGCTCGCCATCACCAAGGAACGCGACTTCACGTACCCGGCATCAAGCGGCTCGGATTTGTATCGACGCAGCCTGTACACGTTTTGGCGGCGAACGGTCAGCCCGGCGAACATGTTCGACGCGTCGAAACGACAGGCCTGCCGCGTGCGTCAAGCCAGAACCAGCACACCGCTTCACGCCCTGACAACGCTGAACGACCCGACGTGGGTCGAAGCCGCCCGCGTCTTGGCCGAGCATTCGCTGAAAGCCGGCAAGGATCTCGACAGCCAACTGACGCACGCGTTTCGGCAAGTCCTCTGCCGCCGACCCACGGCTGCCGATCTGCAACTCCTGCGCCGCGCCCACTCGCGACAGTTGGCGATCTACAAAGCGGATTCCGCAGGAGCCGCTGCTTTGTTGAAGGTCGGTGCGTCCAAACGAAATGAGTCGTTGGGTGCCACCGAGCACGCGGCTCTCACCGTGGTGTGTTTGGCAATCCTCAACTTCGATGAATCGCTCACGCGCGAGTGATGCTTCCTGTTGGGAACAGTATGTTTCGCCGGAAAGCGACCTGCCCTAAGCGACGTCGCGGTTGAGGACTCATTCGAACGCAACGAATTCGGCAAGGAATTGCACATAAACACCGGCGCGTGGAGGGCCGTTTTCCTCCTGCCGAATTAATCACCGATCCCGAAGATCACCTCACGGCTGCCATCGTGTATGCCGGGTTGGGGACTTCGAGGTCGGTGGAGAGCGGTGTCCGCGAACGCCGGGTGTTGGTGCCCCGGCGCAACCGAATTTCGGAATAGATGCCCCGTCGCCGCTCGAAACAATGGTCCCAAGCTACAGTCGCGAGTCACCTTAGATTCGTGCGGAAAGCGACAGCCGAGTTTCAGTTCCAAAACTTTTCGCCATGCCAGTTCATTGGCGGCTGAGTTTCGACTTCCACGTCTCCGTTGACGCAGGTCTGACACGACAATCGAATCTCGTCTTCATTGCCAAGTCGGGCGAAAAAACCGAGCGGGTTGAACACTCCCTTGAGACTCAATCGCTCGATAATGCCGGGCTTGCTGCAATTTTCTTGGCCCTTTTTCACGTGAACTTTGCACGTGGTACACATCCCGAAGCCTGGGCAATGCACGTACTTATGAATGCCGGGATAGACCTCGATACCGGCCTTCATGGCTTCAAGCCGAAGATTGGCTCCCTGCTCAACTTCGATTTCCTTCTTTTCGTTCAGGAACTTGACCTTCGGCATCAAACTGCCCTGTTGTTGCGAGGAATGTGATGTGTCGTCTCGACGGGACTTGCAGACGCGGAACGATAGTCCCACGCGCGGCGGTTTTCCACTTATACTGCGGTCCGTTCGAAAACCGGAATCCCGAGAACGAGAAAGACGCGGCGAGCATTGAACTTGGAACCACTCGGCCAGCGCGAGTTGGCGGAAAGGAC
>JAQBZS010000316.1 GCA_027622115.1 Planctomycetota bacterium
TGACCCTTTTGAATTTCGAGCGATGTCGTTGATTCGGCATGCCTTCGAAAAACGCGTCAGTAGAGAACTTGGGGGTCAGGCTTACGAATTTCAGATTTGGCGGTTTGCCGTTGTTGGTGAATTCCACGTCGAACGACCGCCAAATCTGAGATTCGCAAGCCAGACCCCGATCCCCCAAAATGTGACAAACTTGAGCTAAGCGAACACGTGCTGTAATGCGTCCTTCTCGGCAACATCCAAGGGGAACTGCTTGCTGAATGCATGCTGGTCGATTCCGGCGAGTTGACGCAGCGCTTTGTGGATATGTTCCGGGCGGACGCGGATCCCACCGTCCGGCTCGGTCTTCAGCGTTTTGGGATCGATCGGTATCAAGAACTGCTTCGCGTCGGTCGCGCCGATCACGCGATTCCCCGTAATGCCCTGCCCCATGAACATGATCGATCCGACGGACCAGTGGTCCTTGCCGTTCCCCTTGTTGTACGTCGGTGTGCGACCCATTTCACTTTGCATCACGATCACCAGCTTCTCGCGAATCTTCAGCTCTTCCGCGCGAGTCACCAGATAGTCGATCCCGGACAGAAACTCGGGGATCAATTTCATCTGGTCCGGGTCGTTGTTGTTGTGGCTGTCAAACTGACCGATCGACAAATTCGCCGAAACGCAAACCCCCGCCTTGAAGCACGCCAGCGCGATGTCCGCCTGCTGATTCAGTCGGCCTTTGGGGGTGGACGTGGGAATGAACGGCGTGACTCGCTGCAGGGCTTTGGAATTGAGTTGCGCCGCGTAGAGCATGTTCTGCGTGCGTTCGCTGCGAGGCAGACGTGTTCGCGACACGCGTGCCTCCATCTGCTTTTGCAGTGCTCGTTCAATGCGGTCCAGCATGAAGTCATCGTGGTACGAATGACGCAAGACGCCCTCGATGGAGTCGGCGTTGGCGAGCTTGCTCAGCGAATTCAGATACGGCACACGAGCCATCGGCACCAGATTGCCTGTCGCCGAATAATTGCCGAACGTCAAGAACGCCAACGGCGTGGCGGAGCCTCGACACGCCGCGACCAACGCGGCAAACGTGGGATAGGCCAAGCTGTCGAGCTTCCCCGTGGCCATGTATCGCGAACACGGCGAATGATTATTCACCGAGTAATCCAGACCGTGCAGGACGAGCAATTCCTGGCCGTACTTCTTGAAGAAGTCCTCGTTGCTCATCCCGGCTTCGATGTGTTTGGCGATCGGAGCAAACCGGTGATTGCCGTGAGTGAGAATGTCACCTTCTTTGTAGAGGCGATTGATGTCGTTCACGCCTTTGGGGTCCATCATATACGACGTGTCCCATCCGCCGGAGGCGTTGAACACGACGTAGAACGGACCGTCGTAGGGCTCGGAGTTGGCTTCGTCCGCTCGCAGGGACGACAAAGTCACGGGCACTGAAAAGCCGAGACCGGCGGCTCCGCAGAGCTTCAAAAATCGGCGACGATCCATGGTGATCTCAATGTGGAGTTTTATTCGTACAGAAAGTCATGCTGGCGAAGCAGGAATGTCACGACGCCTCGCCACGCACGCAGCGTGTAGTGCGAATCGTCCAGCCGCTTGTTGTCGACTCGTTCGCAGAAGTAACTGCCCGTTTTATCGACGCGGTTTTTCTCGGCATCACTGACGGCACCCGCAAACAGTTCGTAAGTCAGGTTGACGGCTGGGTCGTCCGGCGGGTGAGTCTGCCCGAGAATGTGTTGGTGCAAGTGGACGATTGCCGTGCGGATTTGCGACTCGGCAGCCGCAGTTCCATCGGGATACACGGTCCGTTCGATATGCGGAAACAATCGTCGTTCCGCCTTGGGTTTCGTGAAGTCCAACGACACATTCTGGCAGGCAACATCGTTGGCCATGATGCGTTGAATGGCTCCCATCGCTCCACTTGGTTCCGTCATGCGTTCGGTGACCGACCGCGAATCAATGCCGCCGTACAAGATCTCGAACTTGCTCTCACGATGCACGAGGCGTCCCCACTTTCGGCCGAAAACGGCTTCGATTTTGCGTTCCAACTGCTCGGGAGTGAGCAATCGCACCAACCCCACGTCATCCAGTTCGGCCGCGCGAGTCGGATCATCTGCCGCCGTGGCCAGTCCATCGACGCGATAAAACTTTGACTGCACCAGTTCCTTGAATGCCGTTTTCAGGTTGAATTTGGATGCGGCGAAACGCTCGGCCACTTCTTCGATCAGCTTGCGTTGTTCTTGGAAGGCTCGGCGTCGCGCCCCGAACAGCGAGTCGTCGATATCGGCTGGAGCCTGCAAGACCTGGCGGCCCATCAGGATGTAGTAAACGTGCTCCGTCATCGCGACGGCGAAACGAGGATCCTTCGCCGTGCGTTCGCCAAGCCACTGCAAGGCTCGCCAACGGTCCGAATCGGGCAGGTCTTCGCCTTCAAGTCCCGGACCGAACATGTCGGAGTACCAACCGTCCTTGCGTGGCCCGAGATGCCCGCCTTCGTTGAAGTCCTGAAACAAACCAGCGACCGGATCAATGGCCTTATGGCAGACCACGCAGTCGGCCGCTTGCATGGTGGGCACCTTGAACTTCGCGGACACGGCGGCGGCATCCATCACGCGCGGAGCGAGTGCCATCACGTCCACGCCAAGAAAGTGCTGGTAATACATTCGAGCCCGCAGCCGATTGCGGTTCGTTTCGGTGGTCGGATATCGCCGCAAGTAATGAAACATGCTGAGGAACCCGGCATGCGGATACAGCCCCGTTTCCGACTTCTGCACTTTGCCGTTGCGAGACTTCAAAGCCTTGAGCTTCACCGGGTGGTACTCGAACGGATCGTCTTCGTCTTTGAACGTCTGACGCATCTCGTCGAAAACTCCGTACCCGCGAGCCGAATACGGCGAAACCATGATGTAGTCGGCCGTCGCGAGTTCGGTGAAAGGCCGGTTGTTTCGCACGATGTAGTCGATCAACTCCAACGGTTCACGGCGGATCGCATCACGATAGACATCGGCCAGACTCCAACGCGCACGCTGTCGTTCCTTTTCCGGGAACTTGGTCAGGTCATGTTTCTGATACCACAAACGAGTCGGCTGGAAGTGGTCGTAGGACAGGACCTCTTCGCCGTTTCCGTCGTATCCCAGCGTGAGGTAGATGTCGTTGAAGCCTTCCTTCAAGCGAATGAAGAAGGCGTCCTCGTTCATGATCCCATCCAAGATGCCGCCGATCGCGGAGTCGCCGTGTTGTGCAACCATCTTCTGCTCTTCGACCGTCGGCAGTCGGCCAGCGAGGGACAGTGTGACTCGTCGCAGCAATCGTTGCGGAGTCGCGAACTCGACGCCCTCAAAGAATGACGTGCCGTTGGCGGGGACGGTTTCGGCTGGCTGCACGCGAGACTTCGGCGTCGACACACGGCTGACGAATCGTTCGAGAATGCGATAGCCCGTCGAACCCGGCTTGAGAACTTCGCCGCCGCCGTGATCGAGTTTCCCGGCAACCTTCAACAGCAGTCGCGATTGCCCGTCGTCTTGTTTGCGAGCCATCCGAAAAAACGCCGCCAGATTCTGACTCAGCACATTGCGATCACGCAGCGTGGGACGCAGCACGAACTCGCTATCCGCCGCATCGCCGCCGGGACGATGGCACTTGAGACACGTCTGCTCGCCGACTTTGGCCCACACATCATCCAGGAATGACGAGTCGACCGTGCAACAGGGCTGTACCGCAGGATTCGCCGGCGCGGACGTCGCAGGTCTCGCGACCGTGAAAACGACAAGCACGCATATCACCAGCACTTTCGTGGTGGAACGGTCTGCCATCATGAACGGAGGTTCCGAGAAACATCGAGCGAGCGTAGGTCAGGCTCTACACTCTGCCTGACAATTCACCGGCACACATTCTATGCGAGCGGCAATAAAAATATCCCAGCTCATCGTTGCGACGAGGGGCAGACAATGTCCGCCGAATTGACCACTCGCGATAGAACATCCGCATCGAGCGGAGATTGCGGACGGAAAACCCGCGCCCGAATCGTCCGGTGAGATCGCGGGAAAGCGTTTCGAGCAACTTCAAACCATACTCCGCCCGATCCTCGCCACCTTGCTCCAACTCGACAATTCGCCGCCCGATTCCCCAATACGTCGCGGTCATGACGCAGTTCACCGCGCGAGCCAATGCCCACTGAGCCGACTCCTGCAGATCGACCATTGAAGCCAACATCCCGACTCCTCGCGGATCACCCACGATGAAGCGAATTCAAAGATTTCCGATCTTGACGTTTTTCGCACCACCAGTTCCTGTGCGAACCCCGTCGCGCACCCTCCGGCGTCTTCCATGCTGTCACGGCATTGCGGGAATCCTTCGAAGTCACGACCTTAATCGGTTGGAACGGAACAATTACGGGCCACGGCTTTCGATTCATCCAATCTGACTCCCAACCGGCAGAGAATCTCATGCGACTCATCGTGCTTATCGTCGTATCGTTCGCGGCTTTCGTTGACACCGGATTCGCTCAGCCGACACCGTCGGTCGGTCCGGACTTCAATCGGCAAATCGCGCCGCTGTTGAAGAAATACTGCGTCGGGTGCCACAACGCCGACGATCGCGAAGGCAAGTTGTCGTTAGAGTCGTTCGGCGACCTGCAACGAGGCGGCAAGCGCGGCGCGGCGGTGTTGCCTGGCAATGGTGCTGCCAGCCGACTGGTCCGCGTGTTGACCGGTGCGGCCGAACCGAAAATGCCGCCGCCGGACAACCCGGCACCCACCAAGGCTGAAGTGGCGCGGATTGCCGACTGGGTTAACTCGGGGGCTCGCGGGCCGGATGGACAGGAAATCGATCGCAAGATTCTCGTCACTCCCAAGATCGAACCAGCACCGCGACTCAAACACGCCGTCACCGCGATCGACGTGTCGCCGGACGGCAAGTTGGTTGCGGTGGCTCGGTTTCGGAATGTCGAGTTGCGTTCAAGCGACTTGGCCAAAGTCGTGCGCACGCTGGAATCGCATCCCGGCAAGGTCAACGGCGTGCAGTTTTCCAAGAACGGGCAATGGCTCGTGACCGCGTCGGGTATCGCCGGGCTGTACGGCGTGGCCGGCATTTACGATGTGCAAACCGGCAAGTTGATTCGATCGGTTGAAGGTCATCGCGATACCATGTACGCCGCCGTGTTGAGCCCGAATGGCGAAATGCTCGCGACTGGAAGTTACGATAAGAAGATCCTGCTCTGGAACGCGAAAACGGGCACGCTGATTCGAGAAATCGCCGGTCATAACGATGCGGTTTACGACCTCGCGTTCAGCCCGGACAACACGTTGCTCTCCAGCGCCAGCGGTGACGAGACCGTCAAGATCTGGCAGGTTTCGACCGGACGCCGATTGGATACCTTGGGCCAACCGACGGCCGAGCAATACACCGTCACGTTCAGTCCAGACGGCAGGTATGTCCTCGCCGGCGGAGTCGACAATCGCATCCGCGTGTGGCGAGTCGTGTCGCGTGATTCGGTGAAGATCAATCCGATGATCTTTGCGCGATTCGGGCACGAAGGTCCGATCGTCAAATTGGCGTTTTCAGCCGATGGCAAGACGCTGGTGTCTGCCGCGGAGGATCGCACGATCAAGCTGTGGGAAACCGAACGTTTTACGGAACGCCATCTGTACGAGCGGCAGCCGGAAACCACTCACGCCGTGGCAATGGCCGCTGATGGTCAAAGTCTTGTTGTCGGACGAGTCGACGGTTCTCTTCAGCGATACCCGGTCGTCAGCGGTGCGGCTGCGGGAACGGGAAACACGACCGGAGTCGCGGAGCACTTCATCACGGACGCTCGTAAATCGGTTGCGATCACGGAGCAGGAACCGAACAACGGCCCGAAGGACGCCATGCCGATCACGATTCCCGCCACGATCACCGGCGTCATTCACGGCGACATGGAATCCACCGCCGACCAAGACGTGTACCGCTTCCGTTGCAAGCAGGGCGAAGTGTGGGTGCTCGATGTCAACGCCGCTCGCAGCAAGTCTCCCTTGGACTCGAAGATCGAAGTCCTCGACGCAAAAGGCAGTCCGGTGCTGCGATCGCTGTTGCAGGCGACTCGTGATTCCTACATCAAGTTTCGCGGCGTCGATTCAAATACGCGGGATTGCCGAGTCCACAATTGGGAAGAAATGAATCTCAACGAATACCTCTTCATCGGCGGCGAAGTGGTCAAGTTGTATCTCGCGCCGCGGGGACCGGATTCCGGATTCGCGTTTTACCCGCATGGCGGGAATCGCCGCTGCTACTTTGACACGTCGGCGTCGTCGCACGCATTGCACGCACCGTGTTACATCGTCAAACCGCATGCGCCGGGCGCGAAGCTGATTCCCAATGGGTTGCCTGTGTTTCCGCTCTACTTCGAAAACGACGACGACGGCTGGCGGCAACTGGGTGCGGATTCCCGGCTGACGTTTACGGCTCCGGCGGATGGCGAATACCTCGTGCGCATTCAAGACGTGCGTGGATTTCAGGGCGACCAGTTCAAGTACACGCTGACCGTTCGACCGTCGAAACCCGATTTCAGTGTCGCTTTGGGCGGAGCCAATCCCACGATCGGTGCCGGTAGCGGCCAGGAATTCAGCGTCAGTGCCAATCGTGTCGATGGATTCGAGGGTGCGATTCGCGTCGACATTTCAAATCTGCCCGACGGCTTTCACGCCACGACGCCGCTTGTGATTGAGGCTGGACACGATCGAGCGATCGGCACGCTCAACGCCTTGCCGTCCGCGCCGAATCCGTCCGCGGAAGCACTCAAGAACGTGAAGGTCACGGCGACCGCGACGGTTTTGGGTAAGGCCGTCACGAAATCCGTCAACAACTTCGGGACGATCAAGCTGGCTCAGAAACCCAAGTTGCTGGTCACGGTGTTTCCGTCCGACGGGCAGCCGTCGCCCGTGGCGTCTCGAAAGTGGACGGTCGTGCGACCGATTCGGGCCAGCGCGGTGAATGGCACGAAACTGACCTTGCAGTCGGACGACTCGGTGTTGGCGTCCGGAAAGACTCCGGAAACCGATTCCTATGTCATCGCGCTCGAATCACAAGCACGCGGCATCCGAGCCATCAAGTTGGAAGTCATGGGCCATGACAGCTTGCCCGGCAAAGCGCCGGGTCGCGCCGACCCGAACGGCAACTTCGTGCTGTCGGAAATCAAGATCAACGCTGGCCCCATTGGCGGCAAGTTGCAGCCAATGCGAGTCAAACTCAGGTCGGCTTCGGCGGACTACTCGCAAGCAGGTTGGGACATCGGCGGCGCGATCGACGGCAATCAAAAGACCGGTTGGGCGATCGCTGAAAAGTCGAAGGACGACAAATTTCCCGTCAAGAAAAACGGCAGCGACCCGTCTCATGTCGCGATCTTCGAATTCGCACAGCCGATCGAATTCGAAACGGGCACCCAACTCACGGTCGTGCTGGATCAGATGTCGGACGTGAAGTCGCACACGCTGGGACGGTTTCGAATCTCCGTGACGACGGACTCGATCGGCGAATTCCCGCAGCCGCAAGAGCTGGTAATCCGACCCGGCGAAACCATCACGGCCACGGTTCGCATTGAGCGGAACGGTTTCAACGGTCGAGTTCGCTTCGAAGCCATCGATCAAAACCTGCCGCACGGGGTGATCGTGGACAATATCGGTCTGAGTGGCTTGTTAATCGTCGAAGGCACCAACGAACGCACATTCTTTCTGACGGCCGCCAAATG
>JAQBZS010000317.1 GCA_027622115.1 Planctomycetota bacterium
GAGATCGTGCCGCAATTGCTGTTCGATGTCCGACTGCGAAAGTCCGGGGTTCCGGTTCGGATTGAGCAAACACTGCCGGGTTGTGACAGCCAGACCCTCGCCGTCCACATCAATGGCTCCGCCTTCGAAGATCATGTTTCGCAAGACGACTTCGAAACCGGCCCGAATCGCCAGCCTGCGACCGATCGTGGCGTCATCGGGTAAGATGAATTTTCCTCCCCATCCATTTCCGGGATAGTCGTGGGCCACTCGCCGTTGACCGTCTAAAACGATGACCGCTGCCGTGTCGCGCAGCCAGATATCACCAAACGGTTCAACGATCACATGAGCACAGTCGCCCGCAAGTTGCCGAGCCGCAATTCCGGCTTCGGAAGTGGACGCAACCAGGGAAACCGCTTCGCCGCAGCCTTCAGCATGCACAGCTCGGGCGAACGCCGCGACCTCGGCCTGTGCCGGCGCAAGGTCTTGCAACCACAACTCCGGATCGCTGGGAAACCCGATCCAGACGGATTCGTGTGTGGCCCATTCGGGAGGTTGGTGAAACATCATAAGTCGTCAACGATTCAAGCACGAAAGGCCGGGCGAATGGCTGGGTTTTCTAGTGGAGCCCAAATCATACTGCTCGCGTTCAAAGGTCAAAACGGCGGTCGAACAACGCGTTCAGACGCAGGATCGCCAATTTCCGATACCGACTTCAGCGAGGACAGCAATCTTGTCGCATCCAACGACACGGGGGCCTGCGATCTGGATTTGCGCATGATTCGCTGCTGTGAATTCCGCGACCGGCACAATAATGTGGGCTGGGAATTGACCGCATCGGATCCCCTCAACCGGATATCGCAGCATGGAAATCGATGGTTCGAACGTATCAAGCACGTTGTTCGAAGTGTTGTGCGACGCGACTCCAGACGCAGTCATCTGTGCGGATCTCGGCGGTAACGTGACCCACTGGAGTCCAGGTGCCGAACGCACGTTTGGGTTTGCGGCGGACGAAATCGTCGGGAGTTCGGTTGCTCGGATCGTTCCTCGGGAGCGGCAGCCCGAACTCGAGAACAATCTGAAACGCGTCAACGCGGGCGCACCGGTCGATCAATTCGAAACCGTGCGATTGCACAAGTCAGGGCGTCCGATCGACGTCGTGTTGACGGTCCGTCCGATTCGATCCGTCACCGACGAAGTTGTCGGTTCATTGGCCGTCATTCGCGACGAAAGCCAACATCGGCGGACGGCGGAATCCCTTCAGCTCAGTGAGCAGCGGTTTCGAAACCTGATGGAAGGTTCAATTCAAGGGATCCTGATTCATCGCGATCAGCGACCGCTGTTCGTCAATGAGAGTTACGCTGCCATTCACGGGTATACCGTTGACGAACTGATGGCGATCGAATCCATGAGCCAACTGCATTCTCCAGCCGACAAACAGCGAATTCGCGATTACATGCGGGCTCGCTTGAACGACGGAGATGCACCGTCCCGCTATGAGTATCGCGGTTTGCGAAAAGACGGTTCGCTGGTGTGGCTGGAAAACGCCGTGCGAGTAGTGGATTGGGACGGCGAACCCGCGATTCAGGCGACCGTGTTCGATATTTCCGAACGCAAGCAGAATGAATTCCAACTCCGCGCCCTGAATGAAACACTCGAACGCCGCGTTCACGAGCGCACCGAGGAATTGGCGCACCGCAACGCAGACCTGCAACGTGAAATCGCCGAACGCAAAAAGTCGGAAGCCAACCTGCGACAGTCGCAACTATTCTATTCCTCGCTCGTCGAAAACATCCCACTGTGCGTGGCTCGCAAGGACTTGGACGGTCGCTTCACGTTTGCCAATCGCGCGTTGTGTGAATTGTTCGGCAAGTCGTTTGAAGAGATTGTCGGACAAGACGACTTCGCGTTTTCGCCCCCTGAAATGGCCAAGAAATATCGGGCGGACGATCTTCGCGTCGCGCAAACCGGGCGGATGTTGGAAGTCGTCGAGCGGCATCCCGGAGAGGACGGACGAGACAAGTACATCCAGACGATCAAGACCGCCATTCGGGACTTGGACGATAAAGTCATCGGCACGCAATTGGTTTTCACGGATCTGTCCGACCGAATCCGCAACGAAGAAGAACTCAAGGAAACGAATGCTCGGCGACAGGCGATTTTCGACTCGTCACTCGATTGCATGATCTTTATCGACCCCACCGGTCGCATCTCGCAATTCAATCGCAGTGCGCAGCGAACGTTTGGCTACAAGGCCAACGAAGTCATCGGCATGGAACTCGACGACTTGTTTCATCAAGGCGGTTCGGCGAAGGACCGCACGCGTTCCAATATCGATCGATATGCGAATCTCGGCGAATCCGGCTCGATGCTCGGCCAGCGATCCGAAGTAACCTTGTACACCAAGGATGGGACGGAATTCATCGCGGAGATGGCCATGCAGCCGATTCCCATCCGCGGTGAAAACGGATTCGCGATTTTCTTGCGAGACGTCACGGACCGGCGCAAAGCCGAAGATCGGCGGCGACGGGCGGAAGAAGAAGTGCGATTGAAGAATCGCGATTTGGAAACGCTGCTCTACGTGATTTCGCATGACTTGCGCGAGCCCTTGCGAGCGATCGACAACTTTTCGCGAATCGTCAAGGAGAGTTACGAAAACGTGATCGATGCCAAGGGCAGCGATTTTCTGACGCGAATTTACCGAGCCGCGCAACGCATGGATCGGCTGCTGGACGACGTATTGATGTTGTCGAGAGCACAGCGGATCGAGCATTCCAAGAACGACGTGGATTTGGGCGACGTCGCTCGTGATGTGGTCAAGCAGTTGGAAGTCCGCATCGAAGAAACCAATGCCCGCGTGACGATTGCCGAAGGACTTCCACGAATGCATGTCGACAAGCGATGGGTGACACGGGCGGTGTTCAATCTGATCGGCAACGCGTTGAAGTACACGGTCCCCGGTGAGTTGGTCAGCGTGGAGGTCGCGGCCTATGATGGGACCCCCGACAACAAGTCCCGTGGGCTGGTGGTTCGGGACCGCGGCCCCGGAGTGCCGGCCGAAGCGGCTGAACGGATTTTTGTCCTGTTTCAGCGTGCGGTCGGTCGAGAAGTCGAAGGAACGGGAGCTGGCTTGGCCATTGTTCGTCAGGTGGCTGAGCGGCACGGCGGTTTTGCGTGGGTTGAGCCGCGAGAAGGAGGCGGTTCAAACTTTTACCTCACATTCGGGACCGGCGCGGAATCTCCGCACGCTCTCGATGACACCGACGAAGAATCCGTTTCGATTTTCGACGATTGAAGACTTTATGGGTCCCATCGACATTCTTTTGGTTGCGTCCAGTGGCACGTCCACGGACGAACTGCACGAGGCACTGGCGAGTTCCAAGTGGATTCGCTTGCTTCGCCGAGTTCCGGATGGTGCCGAGGCGATGGCCTATTTACGCGGCGAAGGCGAGTACGCGAGTGCGCAGCGACCGGGATTGGTTTTGCTGGATATCGACCTCGACACGGACGTGAAGCACGGTTTCGAAATCCTGTACGAGATCAAGGAAGACCCGGAATTGCGTCCGCTGCCTGTCGTCGTGCTGACGAACTCCAGCTTGGAAGCGGACGTCCTGCAAACCTACGCCGCAGGTGCGTGCTCGTTCATTTCCAAGCCGGTCGGCTTGCTGGCGTTGAAGGAATTGGCGGAAGTCTTTGCTGAATATTGGGCGATGGTGTCGGAACTCCCCAACCATGGCCGGTTGCTCAGACATGAACAGCAGGGAACCGAATCGGCTAGCGTCGGCGGATTCTCGAATTCGGAGAAACGAGCCGCCCCGATTAACATCCTGCTGGTGGATGACAACGAAGACGACGCGGTCCTGCTGGAAGTCGTCTTTCGGGACTCGCCCGTGTTGAATCTCTTGCATACCGCCAAGGACGGATTCGAAGCGATGGCTTATTTGCAGCGCGAGGGCAAATTCGAGAATGCTCGCCGGCCCGGCTTGATCCTGTTGGACATCAACATGCCTCGAAAGCATGGCTTCGAGGTGTTGTGCGAAGTCAAGGAAGACCCCAAATTGCGAGACATTCCAGTCGTGATGATGACGTCGTCGAAACGCGAGTCCGATATTCTTCAGGCCTACAGCGGCGGGGCGTGTTCGTTCATCGCGAAGCCTGTCGACTTCGAAAGAATGCGCCGCGTCGCCGATCATTTCGCGAATTATTGGACGCAGGTGGTCGACGTGCCGCAGCCGGTTTAGGAAGGCGGCAGGATGAAGGCGGCCGTCGCTGGGGGCCATTGTTCCGAGCGTCACGCGAATGGTCCCGTCCGACGTGGAGGTCTCAAATTGCCGCACCACTCTCTCAGTCCGTGAACGGGACGATCGACTCCGTCGGCAAGGACGTGACCATCAGCTTCGGCGACGCGGATTGAATGGATGCGTTCGACGGAGCATCCGGATCGGACGCCGCCCACGGAAACTGTTCGCCGACCGAATCAATCGCAGCCCCTTCAACTTCGGGGAATTGCGGCAAATTCGGTACTCCGGACGCCGGCTGGCCCAGTGGGAGCGGTATACTGGCCGGGACGTGGGTCACACCGCCCTCCAGACGGGAGATCCGCTGCTCCAAGCCATCCAAACGGTTTTGGGTATTAGGATTGTCATAGTGCGTGTGCTGGTGCGTCGCACCAAACAAACTGAGCGCTGCACACCCGGTGGACGTCAAACTCCATGTCAGCATTGCGAGCAAGCAAATCCGGTTCAGCGGCATCAATCGAGTCCTTGAGAAGTCTGCCAATTGACCACGAGGGCTTATCGGGGAATTGAGCAACACGCATCACGCCGCAGACGGCAACGGCAATTTGTCGCGTTGCTGGTCGCGTTCGACATACGAATTCACGATCTCTTGCAGCGTGTTGAGGCACTCAGCACGGCTGCCGAACGAAGCCTCCAAGCGGCGCAACTGCGAGTTGATCTCGTCCAATCGCACGGCTTCGCGAGGGGCACAGAAAATCTTCTCGTGGACTTTCTTGGCACCTTCTTCCGTGGCGTAGAACAACTCTTCGTAGAGCTTTTCACCGGGACGCACTCCCGAAAACACGATGTCGATGTCATCCGGGTGTTTGAGTCCGGAGAGGAAGATCATGTCCTTCGCCAAATCGACGATCTTGACGGGTTCGCCCATGTCGAGAATCAGGATGTCGCCGGATTGGCCCACGGCACCCGCCTGAATCACCAATTGCACCGCCTCGGGAATCGTCATGAAATACCGCGTCATCTCGGGATGCGTCACGGTCAGCGGCCCGCCTTCCATGATCTGTTTGCGGAACGTGGGCACCACGCTGCCGGCCGAGTTCAGCACATTGCCGAATCGCACGGTGATGAATCGCGTCTTCGATCGCCCGGACACCGCTTGCAGATATTTTTCGGCGACAAGTTTCGTGGATCCCATGACACTCGTCGGACGCACGGCTTTGTCCGTGGAAATCAATACGAAGCGATCAATGCGAAAGCGGTCGGCCAAGTCCACCAACAGTCGAGTCCCCAGGACATTGTTTCGAACGGCCTCTTGTGGATTGGTCTCCATCATGGGCACGTGCTTATAAGCCGCGGCATGAAATACGATCTGCGGCAGGAATTCTTCGAAGATGCGTTCCATCGAGACCTTGTTGCAGACGTCCGCCACCACGAAGTGCAGTTCCACCCCGTGCATCTGCCGCAAGACTTCTTGTTCGATCTCGAAGATCCCGGATTCCGACTGATCCACGAAGATTAATTGCCGCGGGCTGAGCGCCAGCAATTGGCGGCAGACTTCCGAGCCGATACTTCCGGCCGCGCCGCTGACCAAGACCGTGCGATTCGACACGTAGCCTCGAATGCCGTCCAAATCCAACTCAGTCGGTTCGCGGCGGAGCAGGTCGGAAATCGTGACTTCTTGAAATGTCATCTTGATGCGACCGGCCACAATTTCGTCGACTGCGGGAATTACGTGGGCACGGAGTTCCGCCTCCTCGCACGCTGCCAACAGAGGCCGCAGTTGCTGTCCCGGTACCGTGCTGGGAATCAACAGTTGAGTGGCTCGAAGACGCCGCGCCGCCCGTGCCAGGCCTTTGCTCCTGCCGACCACCGGCACGCCGGCAACCACATAACCGCTTTTCCGAGTCGGTACTTCATTGAGAAACCCCACGACTCGGTGTTCGTGAGCGGTCGCTTGGATGGCTCGCAAGATGCCGACGCCCGCTTCATCGGCTCCGTAGATCAGCGTGCGGATTTTCTGTTGACCTTGAATCCATGGCTGGACGGTTTCGCAATAGACCCGCCAACTGCCTCGCAAACCGGTCATGCCCATGACGCAGAGAATGAAGTCGATGGCGATGACCGAACGGGGGATGATTTCTTCGGTCAGTCGCAATTCGTTGCACAGCAAAATGACCGCCGTCGCGCCTGCGGTTGTGCCGCCGACGAACAGCAAGTCGGCCAGATTTGTGTAACGGAATCGGCGTTGCCACTCGCGGCTAATCGCGGAGGACACGATCCGAACCAAGAGCACGAATGGCAATGTTCTGCGAAAGATGTCGGCAGTTGTGGAATCGAGCGCAAAATCGAATCGCACCAGGAATGCCGTGAAATAGCACACCGCGTACACCGCCAGGAATGTCGGCAGCAGGATGGAGAGACGGTAGCTCATGCCGAAAACGTTTCCTTCCATGAAAACGTTTGACCAATTCGTCGCGACTTGTCGGAAATTCGATTCGGCCCAATCGATCCGGAATGAACGTCGCGTGAATTGGACAGGTCACCCGCTGCAAGCCGACCGGTCATCGGGCGACGACTGGTCGGCGGAGATTGCCGGGATGAGATTGTGGGAGATGGAAATGAGGTGAGAACACAGAACCGACAGACGATGAGTGGGCGTCCGGTTGATCCGCAGGGGAAGGGCAGCCAACAATCGTGGCGATCATCAGCAAGGTGGGGTGAGTGAAGTGGCACCGATCAGAGTCGGCGATTGTTCGCGGGCTGCGAAGACGTGAAATCTGAATGGGGCGGGTTGGTAGTGGAAGGCATTCTTGATGTCCAGATCAATCCGGTCCTCGCGACCGCCGATTTCGTGCGAGCGGCTTGGCGGACTCGACCGAAACTGGCGCTGATTCTGGGAACCGGCATGGGCGAAATCGCCGACGACATCGAGATTCAGTCCGCGTTCGCTTACGAGTCGATTCCGAACTTCCAGCGGTCCACGGCGATCGGACATCGTGGTCGCCTGCTGTGCGGTCGTTTGCGCGGAGTTCCCGTGGTGGCGATGGATGGCCGATTTCACGTGTATGAAGGCTATTCCCAGGCCGAAGTGTCGTTTTCAGTCCGCGTCATGAGCGAGCTTGGAGCCGGGATCTTGTTCGTTTCGAACGCGGCGGGCGCACTGAACCCGTATTACCACGTCGGTGATTTGCTGGTGATCGACGATCACATCAACCTGCTCGCGAATTCAGGCGGGATCGAATCCCAAATCGCACGAGCGGTCGTGCCCCACTCTCGAAGGCTTTACGACAGTCAACTGGCGGAACTCGCGATCTCATTCGCCAAGGATCAGTCGGTTCGTGTCCATCGCGGCGTTTACATTGCCGTCCCCGGCCCCAATTACGAGACGCCCGCCGAGAGCCGATACCTGCGTCGCATCGGCGGCGATGCCGTGGGCATGTCGACCGCGCCCGAAGTCACGGTCGCGGCGGATTGCGGAATGCGGACGTTTGGC
>JAQBZS010000318.1 GCA_027622115.1 Planctomycetota bacterium
CACGCCACGATCGAAGCGGGCCATCGAGCGGGATTGCAGCGGGTGGACATCATCAACGAACCGGTCGCCGCCGCCCTGTGCTATGTGCTCGGCACCGAGGGCCTGTGGTTTACCGAATTGGCCGACGAGCAAAAGATTCTCGTTTACGACCTCGGCGGCGGTACCTTCGACCTTTCGTTGGTGCGATATCAAAAGAACGAAGTCAGCGTGATCGCGAGCAGTGGCGATTTGGAACTCGGCGGCGTCGACTGGTCGAACACACTCCGCGACGCCATCGCCGGTCAGTTCGCCAAGGAGTTCGGGGACGATCCGCGTTCCGATCCGGAAAGCCTGCAATTCCTGACGCTCGAAGCCGAGCAGACAAAACGCAGCCTGACCGTTCGACCCAAAGCCGCGATCACGTGCCAACACGCGGGAAATCGCAAGACGTATCAGGTCGAGCAAACCCAATTCGAAAAGCTCACCAAAGCGCTCGTGCAGCGAACCAACGACATCACAAAGCGGCTGCTCCGCGACAACAAGATGGGCTGGGCTCACGTGGACGTGGTGCTGTCCACCGGCGGATCGTCTCGAATGCCGATGATCCGCACGCGACTCAAGGAAATGAGCGGGACGACGCTCAACACCGCGCTTTCGCCGGACCAATCGATCGCTCACGGGGCGACGTATTACGCCGGCATGCTGCTGACAAACAAAAAGTTCGCCAAGTCCATCCTCAACGAAGAAGCGACCAGCCGGCTGGCGAAGGTCAAGCAACGCAGCGTGAACGCGCGTGGTTTGGGGATCATGATTCGGGACATGAAAACGGGGAAACGAGTCCCGCATTATTTGATTCCGGCGAACACGCCGCTGCCGACTTCCATCACTCACCATTTCGGAACCGTGGCGGAGAACCAGAAACGAGTCTTCTTGCAGATCGTCGAAAGCGGCACATCGGACGATAAGCCGCCGGCCAAACTGGGCGAATGCGTGGTCGACAATCTGCCGCCCAAATTGCCGGAAGGCAGCGAGATCGCCGTCATGATCAGTTACGACTCGCAGGCTCGCGTTCATGTGTCGGCCAAGGACGTGACCAGCGGTCGTGAAGCACACACCGAAATCGTGCGGCAGGAAAACATGGTTTCGCAGCTTGAGCAGTTGGAACAGAAACGAACCGGCGACGGTGCCGCATTTTCGATGGTCAACTCACCGGCTGCGGATGTGCGAGAAAAGCCGAAGGCCGCGGTCGAGTCACGTCCCGAGCCACCGTCCGCTCAACGCCCGCGCCGACCGACCGAGTCCTCGCCTCCACCGATTGCCGCTCCGCAACCTCAAGTGCGATCACAACCGAAAGCGGCTAGCACGCCCCAACCGAAAACGAGAATCCCCAGCAACAGCCAAACCGCGAAGGCGAAGCCACCAGCGGTTAAGCAACCGGGTCTGCGAGCCGCTCCGAAGCCTCGGCCGATTCCACCACCTTTGCCGGGCGGCGCCGCATCGGCGGAAGCCGAGCAGGCAAAGAAGACGGCCCAGACCCGTGCCGTAAAACGCCCGGGTGCCATCCCGCCGCCCATCAGCGATGACGAGATCTTGGAATTGGATTGAGCGTCGGGCGTGAAAGTGGCAAGCGTGGAAGGCGTCGGCCCCGGTATTCCCACGTTTGATCGGAACCGTGGCTAGCGCCAAAACGGCGAATGAATAATCCGCGCAAGATCGCAGAGTCTGTGCTCGGTCGGCATCCAAGAGCTCCCAACAGCCCAACCGCCGATTGCGAATCCCGCCGCGCACTCCTTCCGACGCGACCTCGCGGGAATTCGCAGGGAAGCAGTCCTGGCAATACGTGGCTACAATCCCGACCGACCCTACCTTCGCCGAATCCCCTGACTCCGAGGAATACGCTCGATGAAACGCCTCTTGTTACTTGTGACGTCGATTGCCATCGCGGCGGCGGTGGCCCAGGCCGTGAAACATCAGGCTCAGGCTCCCACGCCCAAACCATCGGTCGCCAAGGGGCTCGTCTTTCACGACGTCAACAACAACAAGAAATTCGACGACGGCGATAAACCTCTCGCGGGAGTCCGGGTTTCGAACGGCGTGGACATCGTCAAAACCGATGCGTCCGGTCGCTACGAGTTGCCGATCGACGACGACACAATCGTGTTCGTCATCAAGCCTCGCGGATGGCAGACGCCGCTGTCGGATACGCTGTTGCCGCAGTTTTATTACATCCACAAGCCGAAGGGGTCACCGACCACGCTGAAATACGCGGGCGTGAAACCAACCGGCCCGCTGCCCAAGTCCGTCGACTTCCCGCTCTATGCTCAGCAGGAACCCGATCACTTCAAGGCCATCTTGTTCGGCGATCCGCAGCCGCGCGATCAGAAGGAAATCGACTATATCGCTCATGATGTCTTGGAAGAGTTGATCGGCACGGACGCATCGTTCGGCGTCACGCTGGGCGACATCATGTTCGACAATCTCGACCTGTTTGAATCGAACAATCGCAATATCGCGCTGCTCGGGATTCCGTGGTACAACGTCATCGGGAACCATGACATCAACTACAAAGCGACATCCGACAAGTACAGCGACGAGACCTTCGAACGCGTCTTCGGCCCCGCGTATTACTCGTTCGATTACGGCCCCGTGCATTTTGTGGTGCTCGACGACATCAACTGGATTTATTCGCCGGAAACGAAGAAAGGCCGCTACGAAGGCGGTTTTGGTCCGGAACAGGTTCAGTTTCTCAAGAACGATATGGCCCTGATTCCCGCAGACCAAATGGTGGTGCTGCTGATGCACATCCCGCTGCACGAGACCAAAGACAAGCTCGACATCTTCCGTCAGATCGAACAACGCCCGTTCTGCATTTCGATTTCGGGTCATCGCCATCATCACGAGCACAAATTCATCACCCGCGCGGACGGCTGGATGGGCCCGAAACCGCATCACCACATCGTCAACGTAACGGTCAGCGGCAGTTGGTGGTCCGGGGTACCGGACGAACGCGGCATCCCGCACACCATGATGGCCGACGGCGGGCCGAACGGTTATTCGATCATCTCGTTCGACGGCACGAAGTATCAGTTGGACTACAAGGCGTCCGGCCGCCCGGCGGACTACCAGATGAATATCCATGTTCCGGAAGTCGTGTCGGTGTCGGAAGTCGAAACGACCGATGTCTTCGTCAACGTGTTCAATGGTTCGGAACGATCGAAGGTCGAATACCAAATTGACGGCGGTCGGTGGCAGACAATGACGCAGCGAGCGATGGTCGACCCCGTATTCAAGGCCGTCGTGGACTTCGAGGCGACCGTGCCGAATAAGCCTTGGCGTAATCTGCCGAAGCCGAAGAACTCGACTCACCTGTGGCACTCGCTGCTCAAGGGCAAGCTGAAGCCGGGCAGCCACTTGCTGACCGTGCGAACGACGGATTTCTCGGGGCAAGTTTTCAACGCACGCAAAATCATCCGCGTGGCTGCGGACGCGCCGAAGCCGGTCGAGAAGCCGACGCCGTGACATCCGCTAGTCTCTCGTGATGGGCATTTGCCATGCACCGCATTCGGTTGATCGGCCCGTGGGAGTTCTCGACCTCCCCGGTTGCGAATGACAGCAGCGCGGCGGCGCAGCCGGATCCCGGGCGAGTCAAAACGCCTGTGGTTTGGAATGCGCTCTTTGGCGAATGGCGCGGCACGGCGAGGTGCCTGCGGCGATTCAATCGTCCGACAAACATCGACGCCGACACACGGATCGATGTCACCGTTGTTGATTTGCTGGGAAGTGCTCGCGTGTTGCTCAATGAGGAACTGTTGGTCGATGCGACAAGGGACGCAACGTTTTCAATCAACGTGACCGGCAAGCTGAAACTCCACAACCGACTGGTGATCGAGCTGACGCTGGGGCCTGACGGCAATTCGGCGGAGCAAGAACTGTGGTCGCTCGTGGCGATCGATATCCACGAATAGATGCTGACTGCGGGGGTTGTTATCCGCAGTCGATCTTCCTTCAGCCCCGGAGCATCTGCGCCGACGTCATTCGTTGGACTCCAGAGACTGGATGGCGGCTTTCAATTCGTCGATGTCCTCGTTGCTCATCGAGTCGCATCCCAGCAGGCTCAGCACCAGCGATTTGACGGAACCTCCGTAGAGCGATCCTGTCAGATCGTCGGACATTGCGCGTCGCACATCTTCCTTGAGGACGATCGGTTCATAGAGAAATGCACGTACCACTTTTCCGCATCGCCGCACGGCTCCTTTCGCGTCCAACGTGTTCAGCGTCGTCATAACGGTTGTGTAAGCCAATGGACGATCAAGTTCATCGACCACTTCCTGCACGGTGACGCGATGGCGCTTCCATACAATCTCCATCACATCCAGTTCGCATCGCGTGAGTTGATGCTTGGGCATCCATCTTTCCTTTGCACGCATTAGAACTCGACCGGCGAGCCATTCGTCGAGACTCGCTTGAGTCAACGTTTGGGACAAAAAGGTGCCCCGTCGTCTCCCCACAGAAAATTCGCTCCGCCCGGATGACGGCTGTCGAATTCATATTCGTCGCACACTCGGCAATTCGGTCGTCACGCTCGTTACGAATCCAAACGCGCAAAGCCCTCGATGCAAGTCTGCAATGAATCGCGAAGCGCTCGCAGCCGATCACCTTCCGTGATTTTCCGACCGGCTCCGTCGGTGACGTAGAACACGTCCGCAACCTGATCCAGATTCGTCGCGATCTTGGCTAGCCAAACGGACAGCCCTGCCTCGTAGAGCTGCCGCGAAATTGTGTAGAGCAGCCCCGGTTGATCGTGTGCGAAAACATCGATGATCGTGCAGCGGTCGGATGACTCCGCATCAATGACGACTCGCGTGTCTTGTCCGGAAATTGGTTTCGCGTTGGCGGAATCTCCGATCCGGCGCGAACCACGAAACAGATCCTCGACCGATTGCTTGTCACGCAGCACGGACTGCACGGCCGCGCGCACTTCTTCGATGCGGGACTCGGGAGCTTCACCCGCAAAGTCGGTATCGCGAACCTGGAATCCATCGACGACGACACCATCGCGGCTGGTGCTGATCTGTGCGGCCAGAATTTCCAGCCGCTTGGCGGAGAGCACGCCGGCCAGCTTGTGGAAACAACCGTCCGCGTGGTTTCCACCCGCGATGACGCGAAAATCCACCGTTCCCGTTTCGCGGTTGTTCGAGCCTTCGACGATGATCTCGTCCGGACTCAGCCGCTGAATGATGTCGAGATCGCGTGCGATGCGATCGGCCGATTCGTTGGCAAAATAGTGCGGCGGAAATGCTTCCAATTGCTCATCGATCCACTCCCGCCAACCCCCGTCGTCGAAACCGTCGCCCACCGGAGCCACGGCGGAACGCACGTGTTCCTTCGCGCGAGCCAATCGTTGTTCGCCTCGGAATTGGGCGTGTTCGCCGCTGAGCACCATGAACGTGCTGTCGTACAGATCGGCGAGAAGGTCTGCTTTCCAGTCGTTCCATGTGCCCGGACCAACCGCCGTCACATCCGAAACCGTCAAGACATACAACATCCGCAACACTTCCGGGCTGCCGACATCGTGCGCGAATTGCATAACAACCTGCGGATCCGAAATGTCGCGGCGAAATGCCAAGTGCGACATCTTTAGATGCTGGTGTACGAGCAATTCGGCCATTTCACGTTTGTGATCGGACAGTCCCAAACGGCTCGCGATTCTCATGGCAATTCGCCGGCCCACGTCGCTGTGATCCTCGTCAAACCCCTTCCCCAGATCATGCATGATCAGCGCCAAGTGCAGCGTGGCTTTATGGCGGACATTGCGATACGCGGTTCCGGCGGACGAGTCGTCGTGCTGCAACTTCTCACAGGCTTCGATGGCGCGAAAGGTGTGCTCGTCAACGGTGTAGCTGTGATACTGATTGAACTGCAACAGACCGCGAACTCGGGTCACGTCCGGGATGAGAATGTCGAGAATTCGCGTGCGAAACAGTGTGCGGAGCATACTGCCCAACCGGCCGTGCAACCGCAGCATCTTGCGGAACAAGGACGCGGCTTCGTCGGACACTTCGTCCGGCAGCAGCGGAGCCGCCTGCTGGATCGCGTCCACCATGAGGGGGGCGAGGCCCGTTCCGTACTGCATCGCGTAGTGACACAGCTTCAGAATCTCTTCCAAACTCGAACACACCTCTTGCCGTTTTTGCGGGACGACATCAACGCCGTTGGGTGTCAGGCGGCAGTATCCGTTGATCGTGTGCCCGACGACCCGCTCCAGTACGCGGTGCCAAATGCTGCCCGGAGCGTTGCGGTCGACAAATCGCTGAGAAATGTCGGCCACGTTGCCGGTGTGGATGAAATACGTCTGCATCAGCTTTTCGACGGGCCGCTGTCCGGCGTCGCCTTCGATACCGCGTTTCTCCGCGATACGCAGTTGTTCGTCGCGGATAAAGACGTCGTCGGCGCGTGCGTGCGAAAAATGCAGATCGACTCGCAGCGTCGTCAGAAAATTGTGGGCCTCGGCCAGTCGCTGTGCATCCTCGCTGGTCAACGCGCCGCGGTTTTTCAAACTGTCGATCTCCGCCGTACCATGGCAGGCGTAGCCGATCCACCGAATCAGATGGATGTCTCGCAAACCGCCCAGCGATTTCTTCAGGTCCGGTTCCAGGCGATTGACGGTGTCGCCCTGTTCTTCCCGTTCCTCGCTGCGACCGGCCAGACAGGCGTTAATAAATGCCTTCCGCCGATTGAAGATGACCTTGCGATCAACCACGCGTTTGAAACGTTGGAAGAACGACTCGCTACCCCACAAGTATCGAGCCTCGACCAACGCCGTCGCGAACTGCGGTTCGGTCTTACCCATGCCGACGGCACCGGACAGCGTGCGCTGGCTGTGCCCGAGTTTCAGTCCCGCGTCCCAACAGTCCCGCACAATGCCACCCGAGAATTCATCGAAGGCGACTCCCGCAGGCTTGCGGTAGAGAAACAGCAGGTCTGTGTCCGAGTACGGACACAATTCGGCGCGACCGGATCCTCCAACCGCGATGACGACACCATGTGCGAGAATCATCTCCCGGATGTCGGTGGTGAGTTGTTGCGCCGCCGAATTCAACAAGCTCACGATGAATTCGTCGGTTGCATCGGAGACGACGGAAGCGACCTGAACTCCGCTTGCCCCTTTTTCAAAGACGTCCTTCGCCCGTTCGCGGATTCTCGAAACTTGAGTCTTGAGTTGGGCCAGCACGTTGGCCGCGGGTTCCGGAACGAGTTGCGATAAGCTCATGGGGTTGGTTTTGCTCGATAAGGCTGGAGCGAATTCGCGAGTGACTCTTGATTCATAGGGAAAACAGCACTGTTGCAGCCGACCGACGTTGCGGCTGACGGTGAACTGACGGTGAAACGATCAGGCAACCGGTCGGAAACAGCTTACCTTAGTTCGAGTTTGTCACTTTCCGGGGTCAGGCTTACGTCGTTCAGATTTGGCGGTGTTTGACGTGGGATTCATCAAAACGTCACCCCGCCAAATCTGGACGTCGTAAACCTGACCCCCAAGTCCTCAATTGCCGCGTTTTTAGAAAGGAGTTCAGTTCGCAAACGTCGACGGAAAACGGAAACCGCTCCGGCCACGCTGTTGATTTTCGAACGAGGTGGTTGATTCGATGTTCCTTCGAAAACGCGAGAGTCGAGAACTTAGGGGTCAGGCTTACGAATTTCAGATTCGGCGGTTTGAATTTGTTCG
>JAQBZS010000319.1 GCA_027622115.1 Planctomycetota bacterium
ATTCCTTCTTCCAGGTTTCGTTGAAACGGCGATCCAAACACCATCAAATCCCCACCGAGATCCGCACACGCGTGCCCGAGTTCGATGACGTAATCAGCGGTCGCTTTGCGGACATCGGCATTCGACGTGGTCAAATGTAAGCCCTCGGTCTTGGCCAGCAGCCAGTGCAGTCCGATGATTTGCACGCCCTGTTCCTCGGCGATTTGTCGCATCTCCGTCCGGCGATCCGCCGTGAGATCGGAGATTCGTTCGGCGAATGCAAACGGAGCGACTTCCATCCCCGTGTATCCAAGTTCCGCGGAGAACCGGCACTGACGCTGCCAATCCCACCCTTCAAACAACTCTTGGCAAATTGCGAACTTCATGATGACCTTTCAGTTTCAAACGACTGTGACGGTTGTGCGGAGGATACCAGCGAATGGGCCGCCATTCGACTAGGCGAACGAGGAATTCAAAGTCAGGAATGCGATCGATCGGCGGGATTCTTGCCGTCTTATCCGCGGCCACGGTCCTTCGGGAATCCACGCACGAAGGGGTGTGGTAGGGGTCTTGCGAGTTAAGTAGGGCTGGTCAACGAGACTTATCGCGGAAGAGATGCGTATGGCGCGAAGTCTCTCAAGCACGCCGCTTCCGATGACGACCAAAGAGAATAGGTCTAAATGGATTGCACCTACCGGTCATGGGCGATGAACCGTCCTTTTCAGCCGGCGCATTTGCCTAGGAACAGTCAACCCAAGGATCTCGTCCGATTTGGAGTCAACACAATGAGATACGCATCATGGATTGCAGTTGCGGTCGCGGTCGTCGCGATGCAAGGCAAGGCTGCCGATGCAGGTTATTGCGGAGCGGCCAGCTACAACTGTTGCCCAACCGAAGCCTGTGCACCGTGTGGGAATTATGCGGCAGCGTCAAGCTGCTGCTCGACAACCTACAAAACGGTCAAGGACGTGGTTTATGAAACGCGGCAGTACACCTGCAACAAGACGGTTTACGATACTGTCTGCGAACAGGTTCCCGTCCAAGGTGTCAAGACCGTCTACCAAACGTGCTATCGGGACGAGTGCTACACCGTCCAGAAGCCGACCTACAAGACGTGCTATCGCACCGAGTGCTACAATACCCAACGACCGGTTTACAAGACTTGCTATCGCACGGTCTGCAACACTGTCCGAAAACCCGTCTACCGGACGTGCTATCGCGAAGTTTGCCAGACTTTCTGTCGACCGGTTCACAAAACGTGCTGGCGCGAAGAGTGCTACACCATTTGCAAGCCCTGTTACAAGACGTGCTATCGCACGGAGTGCCAAACGATCTGCAGAACCGTGACCAAGACGTGCTACCGAGATCAGTGTTACACGGTCCAGAAGCCCGTTTGCGAAACTAAGTGGGTGACCGAACAGAGTGGTTGCTGGAAGTCCGTCACACAATGCATTCCCGGCCCGGTGATGGAGAAACAAGTCTGCTGCCCCCCGACATGTGCGACCGATCCCTGCACGGGTTGCACCACGCAACAATCCGGTTGCTGCAAAACCGTCCGAGTCCAATGCCCGCCGCGCACGATTTGCAAGCGAGTTTGGTGCCCCAGGACCATTCGCCGTCCCGTGACGTGTACGCGATATGTCACCGAATGCCGCACTCGTAAAGTGCCTTACACCGTTTGCAACCAAGTCCCGCAAACGATCACGAAACGCATTCCATACACTGTGTGCCAGATGAAACAGGAATGCCGTAAACGCCGTATCCCTTACACGACGGTGTCCTATGTGCAGGAATGCAAGACCAAGCGAGTGCCTTACACCGTGTGCTCGTGGAAGGAAGAATGCATTTCCAAGCAGGTGCCGTATACCGTCTGCACGATGGTGTGCGAATGCAAGACCCGCAAGATTCCGTACACGACCTGTTGCATGACGACGGAATGTCGCACTCGCAAAGTGCCTTACACCGTTTGCAAACAAGTTCCGACCTGCACGACCGTAACCCGTATCAAGCGGATTCCACGATGCGTGCCTTACACGGTGACTCGTTGCGTTCCTCGCGTGGTGTGCCGGCAAGTTCCCGTTTGCTGCCCGCCGTGCGGTGGCTAAGCCATGGCCCTTGCGGATTGGGAATTGAGTTGGACGGCGGGCATTTGCCCGCCGTCTTTCGTTATATGGTCATCGACGTTCGATGCGGCGGAGAAAGCCGCCGAGGCTCGGCGAGTCTGGATCATGCTTTCGCCAGGATTCATACCACCTCTTGGCCGCGTCAACGTCGTTCTTGGCCAAGGCAACTTCGATCTGTGCCATCGACAACGCGGCGTATCCGGTCCGATGGAAGTTCGTGAGTTTGCTGAAGCGGGCCAGGATTGACTCCGCCTTTTCCACGTTTCCGGCCGCGGCCTCGAACTGCGCGACGGACAAGGCGCTATGCATGTAGTCGGGATGCTGCTTGTGATTGCGATGGATCAAGTTCGTGCCTTCCTGCGTTTTGCCCTGCTCGAAGAGCGACGTCGCAAGATTATGCACCAAGTTTGGCGCGTCCGATTTGATCTCCAACGCGGCACGGAAGAATTTTTCGCCGGCTTCCCCGTCTCCTTTGTAAAGTGCTTCGACCCCACATTCGTAGAGTGTTTGGACCGGCTCTTCGTACGGCGGATCAACAGCAGAATCCGTGACCTCGAACCAGTGCGGTGTAATGTCCTGCCACTTGCCGTCAATCCACATCCGCAATGGCCGGTCATTCCCAACCACTTCGTGCTTTTGCAACGTATTCGCCGCTAGAATTCGCAGTTCATCTTCCCCTTGATCTCCCTTCACGAATCGCAGCAATGCATCCCAGAGCCGGTCATCATCCGCAGCCACGGTGATGGCGCATGCGAAGCGGCGAGCAAACATATCGCCGCGATCCAGCAGGATTGGGACAAGTTCAATGGCCTCCGAATGCGAACGAAACCAGCGATTGATCGCAGTGGCGGGGCTGCCGTCATTGAGCGACCGCAAGGCCGACGCGCCGAGCCATTCCACGAAGTCAAAGGCCCACGCACCGTTTCGCTGTTCGACCGGTCGATCCAGGTTCTTCAGATTTTGAGCGGCAATATTCAGCCCGTTGTGTTCTTTGAGCGCCTGCTTCCAGAGTTGCTTGGCGCTGTGTGCGTCACCCAGTCGAGCCGCCGCCACAGCCGCGAAATGCATGAATCTGGCTTGCGACGGTCCGAGCAACTGGACCTTCGCGCGACCGGCCGCCAGCCACTGTTCCCACACTGCCTGATGGTCGCCGAGGTAGCTCAAGGCGCGCGCTCGGATGGCCCACGCATCGTCTCGATCATCCTGCGATGCGAGCATTCGTGATGCAGATTGCCGCGCCTCGGCGAGCTTTCCTTGCAGCACCTGGAATCGCGTCAGATTGCCCAATGCGAAGAGGTTGTGCGGATCAAACTCAAGCACCCGATTGTATTGCCGCTTCGCGTTGTCCAACTGATTGAGCTGATAGAAGGCCTCGGCCAAGTTGTTGAGAATCGGTGCCGTCCGTGGGTGTTCCTCCAACAGTTCCTCGGCCCGTTTTTTGGCGGCGGTCCAATATCCGGCTTCGAGCAGCGTGCGGATTTCGTCGTTGCCGGCGGCCAGTTCGAGAGCCGTTTCTTCATCGGGGCCGAAATCAGCTAGAAACTCGTGCCGGCGCGAATTCAGCGAACGCATGTGAAAGATCAGCGGCCACCTCAGGAGCCTGGGCAGTGATGGGCCGTAAGTGTTCCACTGTGTGAGTGCCAACGCCATGCGGCCTCGTTCGATGTGGGCGATCATGACCGCCACGCGGATTGCCGAGTCGCCGGGATTCAATTCCAACAGCCGCTCACCCGTGATGGCGTAAGCCGAGTAGTCGCGCTGGGCACGCTGGATTTCGAAAAGTGTGTTGAGGAGTGGCTCATGATCTGCGTTGTGGACCAAGAGTCGCTCGGCAATTTCCCGAGCCATCGCCCATTCGCGCCGCCGGATATGGGAGTCGACCTCCTCAAGGCTCCTTGCGAGTTCCTTGGCCCGCTTCTCTCGGCGAGCAGTCTGAATTCGACCGAATCTCTCCGGTTCGTGCCGGTGAACTGACTTTCGCTTACGATTCGCACGTTTCGACATTCGACTACCTCCATGTTCATCGATCGATTTCAGCCAGCTCGCAGATTGTAAGCGACCGTATCGTAATGTCTATTTATTCTGCTGTTTTTCTCGACCTTCGGATGTTGAAGATTTTGGTTTACGCAGGAAACAGTTCAAGCAAGTTTTGACTCGGATGCGATTCGGAGGTGGGTGGTTCAAAGTCGCCGCGCTGGTGACTTCTCAATAAGTCAGTGGTCGGAAATCGTAGGACGGGTCTCCAGGCCCGTCTGAATCGGCGTTTGGACGGGCCAGGAGACCCGTCCTACGTTCATCACCACCCACTTATTGAGAAGTCGTCGCGCTGTTACTCGGGCGCGAATCCGCGGCGCATCGTGTTTTCGGTGATGTTGACCGGGATCAGAAATTGTTGCAGGTAATCCGGTCCGCCGGCCTTGCTGCCGATGCCGGAAAGCTTGAAACCGCCGAACGGGTGGCGGTCGACGAGTGCCCCCGTGATGCTGCGGTTGAGGTAGAGATTGCCGACGTTGAACGACTGGCGGACCTTCTTCAGATTTGCCGGGCTCCGGCTGTAGAAGCCGCCAGTGAGTGCAAAGCGACTGTCGTTGGCCACGTCTAAAGCGTCGTCCAAATCCTTGGCGCGGATGACGGATAGCACCGGTCCGAAGAGTTCGTCTTGAGCCAACGGCGCGCCGGGATCGACGTTGCCGAAGATGTGCGGCGGGATGAAATAGCCGGTCTTCGGCAGGCCCTTTTTGCTTTCGCCGAGTGCCAGCACGATCTCTTCTTCTTCCTTCGCCCGCTCAATCGCTTGGAGAATGTGATTGTAAGCTTGCTCGTCGATGACGGGGCCCACCTTGGTGGCGGGGTCGTCGGCCTGCCCGACTTTGAGGCTGCGAGTGGACTCGACCAAGCGTTCCATGAACGCGTCGTAGACTCGGGACAGCACCACGGCGCGGCTGCACGCGGAACACTTCTGCCCCGCATATCCGAACGCGCTGTCTCGGACTCCGACCACGGCTTCGTCCAAATCCGCATCGTCGTCAATGATGATCGCGTTCTTGCCGCCCATTTCCGCGACGACTCGTTTGACCATCCCCTGACGATCGTCCTGCGTTGCGGCGGACTGATTGATGGCAAAGCCGACTTCTCGCGATCCCGTGAAGGCGATGATGTCGACATCGGGATTGCCCACGAGTTCCGGGCCGATGTCTTCGCCGATGCCGGGCAACAGGTTCACGGTCCCCGACGGTAATCCAGCGGACTGGAAGATGCCCATCAGTTTGGCCGCCACCACCGACGATTGTTCGGCGGGTTTCATGACCACGGTGTTTCCCGCCACCAGGTTCGCCACGGTCATGCCGGTCAGAATGGCGAGCGGAAAGTTCCACGGCGCGATGACCACGGCGACACCGCGCGGACGATAGAAATAGTGATTCTCCTCGCTGGGATGATGCGCGTGGCGCGGCTTGTCCAGGATCGTCATTTCGTGAGCGTAGTATTCGCAAAAATCGATGGCTTCGCAGACATCGCCGTCCGCGTCGCTCCACGTCTTGCCGCACTCGTAGACCATCCACGACGCCAACTCGAAGCGGCGGTTGCGCATTTCAGCGGCCACGAGTTGCAGGTACTCCGCACGAAACTTGACCTTCGTGCGGGACCATTCGCGAAACGCCTGACGCGCCGCCACGATCGCATCCACGGCGTCGTCGGGGGACGCGGCACCCACGTTCCCCACCACGTCTTCCGGGTTGCCGGGATTTCGCGACACGATCATGGAGCGAGCATCAATGACTCGGCCCGAAACGACCGGCAGATATTCTTTGCCAAAATCGCCGCGGACTTCATCGAGGGCTTCCCGCATGGACGTGCGAGCGTCGGCCTTGCTGAAGTCGGTGGGTGGTTCGTTGACGAAGCCGATGGGGTCTTCTTCGATGAGGGCGGGAGCGTTGGCTCCGACGTCGGTGGGTTTCATGAGCAAGTCCTCCACCGCCACGTGCTCGGTGAAACTTTGTCTTAAAAAGGAATCGTTCGAGGTGTTTTCCAACAGCCGCCGCACCAGGTACGCCATGCCGGGGATCATCTCGCCAAACGGCGTATAGACTCGAACGCGATGGCCGCGCTCGGTCAGCAACTGCGCCACTTCGCCGCCCATGCCGTACAGCATTTGGATTTCGTAGGCGCGATTCGGCACGTTGAGTTCTTCGGCCCAGGCCAGTCCGTGAGCCAAGCTGCGCATGTTGTGGCTGGCCAGGGCCGGCTTGAGATGCTCGTGGTTTTCCATCAAAAAGCGCGTTTGCACTTCGTAGTTTTCATCCGACTGCCACTTTTGCTGGAACACCGGAACGGGCCAACCTTTGTAACGCGCCGCCACCATTTCGAAGTCCCAATAGGCTCCTTTGACCAACCGCACGGTCACGGGGGTCCCTCGCTTTTTGGCCCAATCCCGCAGCGCGAGTAAATCGTCGCCCGCTTCCGGCAAATAGGTTTGGATGACGATGCCGGCGTCGGGGAAGTCGCGGAATTCCTTTTCCATCAGGATTTGCTTGAAGATGTCGAGCGTCAGATCCTTGTAGGCGTATTGCTCCATGTCGACGTGGACGAAGGCGTCGTGGGCGCGAGCCGCTTTCAACAGTGGTCGTAAGCGGGACTTGACGGTGTCCGCAGTGCGGGTCGGATCGGCCGGGTTGAACTGGCTGTCGAGGGCCGAGAGCTTGACCGACACGTTGACTCGCGGGATGGCTCCGGCGTGGTCGGTGTCGAGTTGCAGGTTTTGCTGCCAATGGTTGACGGTCGGCGACAGGCCCGTGATCAGATCGAGATACTGTTGCTGATAGCGGTCCGCTTCGGTTTCGGACAACACGGCTTCGCCCAGGAGATCGAGCGTGAATGCGAATCCCTGTTTGCGAATCTTGGCAACCGATTGCAGGATTTGGTCGACCTCCCGTCCGGCAATGAACCGTTCGGCCATGCGGGCGGCGTTCGAGCGGGCATTGAGAGCGAGGGCTCGGCCGAGGATCGTGTTGGGTTGGCTGATGTCGAGCCCGAGCCGCACGGCCCACGGCAAATGCTTGCGGACTTCCTCGAAGTATTCGTGCAAGTGCCGCGAGATGTCTTCGTGAGTCCGCAGCATGGGCAGCACGTCGACGAAGCGAAACATCTGCACTTTGACCGATTCGTCGGCCATGGCGGTGGCGAGAATACGGTCGTCCCACCAGCGGCGTTCGAAGATCGAAGGCTGGCGGCGTTCGAGATGGTTCCAGAGATCACGACCGATCTCTTGCGTCGCGCCTTCAACTCGTTTTGGACTGGCACGCTTCTTTTTGCCCACGTGGTGGTCGCCTCCCTGCAACGCGGTTTGGGGGTGATTCCTGCGATCAATGCGGGGGCAAAGTAACGTACTTGGCCCGGCCACACTACTGGCGGCCATTGCGCGATGGCACCAGAGTCGTGAGCGGCTCGGCGTTCGCCGCCGGTTTCGGCACGAAAATTACGATAAAAACCCGGCGGCTAGCGCCCAATGGTCCAAGAGTCGTAAGCCGCGACGCATAAGCGGCCGGGCACCGAGCTGTGCCCGAGGCCTTACGGCCAGCGGCTCACCCACAAGACCCACAACTC
>JAQBZS010000320.1 GCA_027622115.1 Planctomycetota bacterium
GGACTGGTGGTGATGACGAGTTCGACGGGTCGGGAGGAGTCCGAAGAGCGAGCCGCCTGGGGTCACGGCGCGTTCGCGCTGGCGTTGATCGAGGGCTTGAGCGGGAAGCATGGTTACTCACCGGCTGCGGCTCCGGCGAAAACGCGTCTGCCTGCGGACCAGAACACCGACGGCGTGATCGAGCTGAAAGAGCTGGACGTGTACGTGACCCAGCGCGTGAGAGAACTGACATCCGGAGCCCAGCACCCGGTAACCCGCAGCGGAGACATCCCCAGCTTCCCGCTGGCGGCGTCGAAGTGATCGCGAGATTGAGTGAGAGTGACGCGATGAATGCAACGCCACGGGAATTCTGTGGCGATTCAGACTTTTTTCAGGAAGAAACTCTGACTTGCTTCGTTCCGAGTGTGGGACGGGATTCGAGCCACAAAATTGATTACTCCAGGGGGTTGTTCTGATGACATGCTGCTTTCCGCTGATCGCTCTGGTTGTGCTGTTGACCTCGCAGGCCTCGCGTGGTGACGTGACCGGTGATGAACTTGACCAGCAGGTTGTTGAGGTGCTGCGGGCGCGCTGCACCGTCTGTCACGACGACCGGGGAGCCGACGCGGCGGGCGATGTGAATCAGCTCACCGATCTGGCCTGGTTGTCAAATCCAGAGACTGGTTACGTCGATACCGACTCGCCCGCGGATTCCGACTTGCGAGCGGTCATCATCGGCACCGTCGGCGAGCCACCTCGCATGCCAGTGCGGAAGTACAAAGACAGTGTGTGGAACGGGACGCCATCAAGGGACGAAATCAGAACGATCAAGAAGTGGATTGATCGCGGTGGTCCGAGCGAACTGTACCGCCAGCAGGCTGCCGAAGCGGCTCGGAAGGCGCAGCGAACCGACATTCCCGAGCGAGCGATCGTCGAACGCATCGCTGCGGACCTCGGCCAGCTTCGCGATCTGCAGTTGAAGAACGCGCGATACCTCACGCTCACCAATCTCCACAACATGGACAGCGTCTCAGGAGACGATCTGGAGCTGTACCGGCAGGGAGTGGTGAAGCTGCTCAACAGCCTGTCGCGGTCGAGTCAGGTGCTTGGTACGGATCAGTCCAGCGCGGCAAATCGCCTGGTTGCCGTCGACGAGGAACGCACCATCTTCCGTTTCGATCTGCGGGACATCGGCTGGAAGTCCCACGACTGGGAACGCGTGCTGAAACATTATCCGTACGGCCTGATTCATCGTGACGGCGTCGGCCGAGCAGTCTACAAACTCACCAGCAGCCGCTTTCCGTACATGCGGGCCGACTGGTTCGTCTTTGCGACCGCTCAGCCGCCGCTGTATCACGACCTGGTCGGTATCCCGAAAACGCTGCCGGAACTGGAGAAGCGGCTGGGGGTCGATCGCATCGAGCAGATTCGGGCTCGAAAAGTGCATCGAGCCGGGCTGCCGGCTGACTCGAACGTTTCGCGCAATAACCGGCTGCTTGAACGACTGACCTTCCCCGGAGGTTACTACCACATCAGCTACGACTTCGCTCGAAACGACAACCGCGCGAACTTCTTCGAGAACCCGCTCGGACCGGTTGGTGCCTTCAAGACAGAATTTGCTTTTGAGCACGATGGTGGCGAGGTCATCTATCGACTGCCCAACGGATTCCAGGCGTACGCACTGGTCAAGTCGAACGGCGAACGATTGAGTATCGCGCCGTCGGCCATCGTCGAAGATGGCACGATGCCCGGTGGGTTGATCTTTAACGGCATCTCATGCCTGAGCTGCCACTACGACGGCATGAAACCTGAATCGTCTGCACTAACCGGCGGGTGGGGGTTGGCTGCGACTCGTTGATGGAAGGCTCCTTCCGCCATGACCGCGGCGGCGTCGGGCGATTCCACGCCCTCGGGGCCGGCGATTTTGTCCATCAGCGTGAGGGCGGCGAAGACGGTGACCTCGGCCTGCGCCATGTCGACTCGTTCGGCTCCGATGCGTTCGGTGAGCCGTTCGATCCGCTTCTTGCCCAACACCAATTCCAGCAGCTTGGCCATGGCGACTTCGCCCAGCCGGAACGATTTGAGCAGCGTGCCGATGTAGGACGTTTTCTCGATCATTGCGGGCGAAAGCAGCTTATCCACATCAATCCCGAGTGCTTTGGCCTGAGGGAAAAAAATCCCGCCGAGCTTTCGCCAGGCGGGTCTTGGGCTGATTCCATTGGACTTCTCCAGCCGGCGTCTCCAGCTTGGACGGGAGCGGGTGCTTTTCGTCGAGGCTTGCGGTTTCGCCGTCGTTCTGAAGGGCATCATCGGGCGTGTGTTTGGCCTGCTCAAGGACCGACTGCTCCATGAAGAGCCGACCGAGTTCGAGCCCGATGTCCATGCCTTGATCTTCAATCTGAGCGAATCGAGTGCCCCATTCGGGGAAGGCCTCGTCGCCGTAAACGATCTCCCTGATCTCTTCGGCGACCGCAGCCAATTTGCGAGCGACTTCGGGCGAGATTCCATTCTTGGATCGGGTCATGTCGACATCCTTGTCGAGAGGAAGCGGGCGAGAAATTGAGCAAGATTTATAGCGGATGCCGGCCGAGAATTCCGAGCCCAAACTTCCCGACTCCTCGCGGATCACCCACTATGAAGCGAATTCAAAGATTTCCGATCTTGACGTTTTCGCACCACCAGTTCCTGTGCGAACCCCGACGCGCACCTCACGACGGCCACGCCGTGGACTGATCTTGATTCAACTTTTGAACGCGGACACAATCCCCGCCTCCTCTCTTGGTCTCTGCGCCAATCCTCTCTCTGCCTCATCACTTCATCTCACCTCCGGTCCTTGGAATCACCTGCACGGCGCGCAATTGCGTGACGCTGCCGTGCATACCGCCCATCAATCTCCGTCCAGTTCATCAGCCGTTGCGCTCGCCGCACCGACCTGATCGAAACGATAAATGCGGTCGGGTTGATTGGCGAATTGGGTTGATCTCGGGAAGTCTCCTCGGAAATTCCGACCATGAGTCTACTTCAGAACCCCTTGCGCCTGGTCTTGAAGGCGCTGGCGGAAGACTGCTCTCCGAAACAACTGGCGATGGGTGTCGCCTTGGGCATGATGCTGGGGTTGTTGCCCAAGGGGAATCTGCTGGCCATCGCGTTGATGACCGTGTTCTGTGCGGCTCGCATCAATCTCGGTGTGGGAACTTTGGCCGCACTGGTGTTTTCGGGGATCGCTGTCTTCCTCGATCCCGTGACGCATGTGATCGGCATGAATGTCTTGACGGCGGAATGGCTCCGGCCGGCTTGGACTATGTTCTACAACATGCCCGTTGCCCCGTGGACTCGGTTCAACAACACCGTGGTGCTTGGCAACCTCATCGTCGGCGTGGTGCTGTTTTATCCCACGTATCGCATTGGCGTCGTCGGCTTCACCCGCATCTCGCCGCGAGTGGCGGAATTGATCGGTCGATCGAGGCTCGCACGCTGGCTGTGGAAGAAACCGGGCAGCATTTTGGATCACGTTCCGCAACCGGTCGTGGTGGCAAGCGCGTCATCGCCCGCCGCGAGTGAGATTCCACTCACCGACGCGATCGATCCCTTCGACCGCCGCGATCCGCCGGCTGCTCCCGAAGTAGCGCCGAGCGATTTACCGCAACGAGTCGCCGCTTAAGGCCGAAGCCGAAACAACTTGAACAATTAAGGGGCGACGCTGAAATTAAACCGGCATTTGATGTAGTAGCGGGATTCGCCAGAATTCAGTCTCGATCCGGCTGAATTCTGGCGAATCCAGCTACGGCAACTCGCATGCCAAATGCCGGTTTAGTTTCAGCGCCGTCCCTTAAGACCGACCGCGAAGTCACTGAGTCCACTTGTTTGGAGCACGAGCATGCGATGGAGTTACGTGGTTCCGCGAGTTGTGATTGTCACCGCGGTGTGGTGGTTCTTCACTTTCGGCTTTGACCCCTTGCTGCGGCGGGGGGCGGTGTCTTCGTCTCAGTTGGTGTTCGGGGCCAAAGTGGACGTCGAAGATCTTGAAACGGGCTTTTTCCCGCCGAGCATTTCGTTGGGCAAGACGGCCGTGGCCAATCGATTTCGACCGGGACGCAACCTGTTCGAATTCGATTCCCTGCAACTTCGACTGGAATCCGACCCGCTGCTCAACGGGGTGCTCGTCATCAAAAACGCCGAACTTCACGGTCTGCGGTGCGACACGGACCGAGCCGACTCGGGAAAAGTCGCGTTGACTGCGGGCGACATTGAACGGCGAAAAGCGGTGGACGAGCTGCGAAAGCAATTCCAACAACTCGGGAAACAATGGCTCAACGCGGCGGTCGATGGGCTGAAACAAACGTTCGATCCGAAGAACCTCAATACCATCAGAACCGCCCTGGTGATCGACGGCGAATGGCGGACGCGATTTGAAGACTTGACCGCTCGGGTCAAGCGTCTCGAAGTTCGAGTCAAAGGATTGGAGACACTGTTCAAGAACTTCAAGACGCAACGTGATGTCTTGCAGCAGGTGAACGGAGCCGCTCGGCTGGTGACCGAAACCGATCAAATCCTGCTGGAATTCCAGTCGATCCGTAACGACTTGCAGCAGCTCGGGCCGATCGTTCAGCGAGACTTCACACGTCTGGACGCCGCTCGGCGAGATGACTTCGAAAAGGCGAAAACCATCGGCACGTTGTTGTCGTTCGATGCGCAGAAGATTTCTGAAACGCTGCTGGGCCAGGAAGCGGCGCAGCAATTGACGAAGACCATGAGTTGGGTGCGGGAGATTCGTCGTCAGGTGGATGCCGCACAGCAAAAGAAGCCCAAGGACAAGCGTTTCCGTGGCGAGGACATCGAGTTTGCGCGGCCCAACCCGCAACCGTGGTTCGTGGTGGAGAATTTGGTGGTGTCGGGCGAACTCAGCATCGACGGCGATCCCATTACGGTCACGGGACGTGTCCAGGGGCTGACGTCCGACGCCGGTCTCTACGGCAAGCCCACCGAGATTCATTTGGAGTCGGACGGCCGCGAGAAACTCAATGTGGACTTGATCATCGACCAATCGCAACCGCAAACGAAGCAGCACTTATGCATCCGATTTGAGCCCCTCGAATCCAAACGCCTGCAACTTGGCGAAGAGGGCGGTCAGCGGCTTACGGTTTCCGCGGAGCAAAGCGTGTGGTCGGTGGATTTGCACTTTCACGGCGACCAAATCAATGGCGTTGTCGCTTTCAACCACAACGATGTCGTCCTGACTTACGACGAGCCGGCTGATTCGCGAGCACCCGTTCAACTGGCCCGCATTCTGCAAAACACACTGGACGCGATCACTTCGATTCAATTGAACGTGCAAGTCTCCGGTCGAGTGGATAGTCCCGAGTTGAAGTTGGATTCCAACTTGGGAGATCAGATCAGCAGGGCGTTGAATGCCGCGTTGGTCCAGGAGATCGACGTCTATCGCCAGCAGTTTGCCCAGCAGGTGGATGCCGTCGCCGTCGAACGCATCCGCGAATTGCAGAACGGGCTGAAGCAGGAGTACGCGGTGTTGCTCGATTTGGTGAAGCTCAACGAAGACCAACTCAATGCGTGGAAGGCTCAATTGCCGGCTGCCCAATTGCCGAATCAACTCTTGAACCGATTTCTGAAACGCAACTGATTGGGCGCCGTCATTCACGTCAGTTCGTGAACGTCCTAATGGTCTTTGAGCAGCACGCCCAGTCGTCGCCAAGAACGGGACGCTCATCGCCCGTCAGAACGTACGAGTGCAAATCGCCGACCTGCCTTCCAGCCTACGACTCGCGGTGACGCCCCAAAGCACCGTCTGTCGCGGCGACCGAGTGGCGATGCGGGTCAGGGTTGCGAACTTTCGCTGGCGACCGGCCATTCGTTTTACCTATCGAGACGCTGGCCGCGTGGCAGACTGATTGCCACGCTCGTCGGGGTCGGCATGTTGGTGGGATTGGAGGCCGGCGGAATTGGACAGGCGCTCTACGGCTTGTTGTTCGGAATCCAGGTGGCACCGCAACTTGGATTGTGATTGGCTGGGGACTGTTTCTCGAATGCTGAATGAGTCCGTGGCGACGCCAGCCAAATTTCAAGACCGCATCCGCCGCCGACTGCTATTTGCCGTCGCGACGTCCGCCGACTCAATCCGTCCGCTGACTCAATCCGTCCGCTGACTCAATCCGTCCGCTGACTCAATCCGTCCGCTGACTCAATCCGGAAACGACCCAGACCCACTCAGACCCCGTGCAGCAATTCTGAGAATAGTTTTGGGCCAGGATGTGCTATCTTGGCGCATCCGAAAGCGTCACTTTTTTGCGGAATCTTTTTGAGTCCTTTACTGGAGACGGAGATGTCTCAAGCAACCCTCGTCGAATTCTTCATGACGCCCGAGCAATACGACGCGGCGGCTTTAGAATATGAGCGTAGCCTCACATTGGAGGACATTATGGAATCCGAGGAACAGGCCGACCAACGCCTGCCGTTTCTGGGCTTGCAGATATTGCAAGACAACTACCCCGAGCTGGGCATCTTCAACGAATTGCTGGTCCAATTTGTGTTTAACAACAAGCTCGGCCAAGTCGTTCCCGACAATATGCTCGTCCTTCACGTGGATCCCGACAAACCGAAACGCAAGAGCTACGCCGTGGAACACGAACAAGATGTTCCGTTCCTGGTCGCTGAATATGTGTCGGACTCGGACCCAAAGAAAGACCGCGAAAGCGGCAAGTCCTACGTCAAATACGAGCAGCAATTGCAAGTTCCGTATTACCTAATTTTGGACACCGATCAGACTGAGCCGCTGCAATTGCTGTGTCACAACGGCGCTTCGTACGAGCCCGTGGTCGCCAACGATCGCGGTCGCTTCGCCGTGCCGGAACTTGATCTGGAAATCGGCTTTCGCGACCGATTGATTCGATATTGGCACAAGACAGAACTGTTGCCGATTCCCAAGGAGGTTCCAGGGTTGCTCGCGGAAAGAGACCGGAAGATTCATGAGAGAGACCGGAAGCTCGACGAGAAAGAGCAGCAGCTGACTGAAGCTGGCCGACAGCTGCGTGATCAAGTCGCGCTGAATACCAAATTACACGAGGTCATCAACTTGGCGGTTCAGCAGAATCGGCACGACGTCTTGGCTCAATTGTCGGGTGTCAAAACAGCCGCAGCCATCGATCGCATCCTCAAGAGCCTGCGCCCGTCAGCTGAATCCGCCAACGGCGCAGACTGACCGCACGACAGGGATGGACGCGCTGGCGGGCTCGAGTCTTCCGGCGAGTCGGCCTTTGGCTGCCAGCCGGCGTTTCGGCTGCCACTCATGTGATCCTTCGTGGCTTCGCATCGTGGATGGTCTCGCCGAGTTCAGTTCACGGGCGTCCAACCAAGGCAAGTCGTGCCGGATGCGGTCCAATTGCTGCCGCCAATCTGGAGAAACTTGATCCTTGGGAACCATGCGGCTGCGTTGTTTCTGCAATTCGCCAATCACGTCACGCAATCCCTTGGCGGCTTCGTGCAAGCGATTTAGCTTGCGGAATTCGTCGTCGAGATCCTGTAACTGCGAGACCAATG
Source organism: Planctomycetota bacterium (assembly GCA_027622115.1). Taxonomy (GTDB): domain Bacteria; phylum Planctomycetota; class Planctomycetia; order Planctomycetales; family Planctomycetaceae; genus JAQBZS01. Next base: position 7,531 of record JAQBZS010000320.1, read on the forward strand.
CCTCGCGCTGAGCCACGACCAGTCGAGCGTCGCTTCACGGAATTGGGCGGCTCGGTGTTCCGTGAATTGGTAGACGTCGATGTGTGCCATGGCGGCGGCTAGTCTAGACCTTAACCCAGCGAGACTAATTCACAAGAAGTAGCAAATAGATGGAACTCATTCGTGTTTTTG
>JAQBZS010000321.1 GCA_027622115.1 Planctomycetota bacterium
CAGCGAACAAAGAGGCCAATCCTGTTCCTTCCCAAGATGTGTCCGGCACGGACTGAAATGCTTTGAACCGCCCGACCCCTTCCCACCACCCAACCCCTTCCCACACGACACCCGTGCCGGGAGCGGCGTTGCATGGCCTTTGGTGCCGTTTCATAATGGTCGATTACCGGTGTGATTTCCTCTGTAACAGCATTCTCCCGTAGGAATTCGGATATGACCGTTCGATTCGCGCACGTTGCAATCACGTTGGCGAGCCTGGCATGCGTGGCGAGCATCGGGTGCGGCGGCAGTTACGACAAGGAAGAAGAGACGGTTCGCAAGTCCACGCGAAATGTGGACTCCTCTGCGGACGATGCCGAAACGGATGGTGACAAAGTTCGACCGTCGAAACCCGCTGCGTTGGCCATGATCGATCGGCTCCCGCACGAAAAGATTTGGTTTGACAACCCGTTGGCAATCGTCAGCGAGTCCGGGGCCGCTGCGTCGCCGACCGAGACCGGGGGAACACCGGACGTCGGCACGCCGGAGACCAAGAAACCGGCTGCGTCGAGTTCTGGGCCGGTCGACTGGGACACGATCGCCACCAAGGAACAGGTGGAAGACGAGATGAATGCGGTTCGAGCCTATTTCACCGAGAATCTCGCTTCGGTGACGACCTACAACACGAGCTATCTCGAAGTGGCACCGAACGTGGCGTCGATCATTGCCGTGTCGGAAGTGGCTTCGAGAATGAAAGCAGAAGTCGCCTGGAAACCGCACGCACTCACGATTCGAACGCTGGCTCAAGCCATGCTGGCGGACGAGCTTCGCAGTGGTGCCAAGTCGTGGAAACAGGCTAAGGAACCGTTCGACAAGATTGTGGCCATTTTGGACGGCAAGCCGCCGGAAGGTCTTGAACCCGGTAAACCGGTGCCTTACGAAGACTTGGCGGTTTACATGACGGATTTCATGAAACGGTTCAAGAAGTCCGAAGACCGCATGCAGGGATTGGCGGGCGGCGAGGGAGCCTTTGCGAAGAACAAGGATGCGGTCAAACGTGAATCGGCCGTGATTGGAATCCTCGGGTTGCTGATCATGCAGGAAGGCTTCGGCTACTCCGACGATGAGCAATTCAAAGGCTTCGCCAAACCAGTCGTGGCGTCGAGCGCAAAAATGATCAAAGCTGCGGACGCGGGAGATTTCGGTGTGTTTGAAATCGAAATGTCGACCGTGAGCAAGAACTGCACGACCTGTCACATGACGTTTCGCTAGAAGCGGGACAGGCAGGCTTTGCCCAAAAAAGGGGGACAGGCACCAACATGTTGCGGTTTGAAGCGACATGCACAACATGCTGGAGCCAGTCCCCGTTTTTTGGGCAAAGCGGGACAGGTTCCATTTCACGAGAGAAAACGATGTTTGGCCTGAGTGAACCACGCTTACTGCGTCTGTCGTGCTTGCTGCCGACGCTGCTGCTGCTCATTCCCGTCGCCACCATGACCGGTTGCGGCGGCGGTGCGGGCACCGAGACCGTCGAAGAAGCCGTGGAAGAACGCCCGCGACGTCGGAAGACCTCGCGAACGAGCACTGAAACAAAGTCCCAGCGGCAGACTCAAGTTGCTCGGAGACAAGACGGCCTGCAGGGAGTGCCGTTCGATGTTTGGCCCGAAGTCTATGCGGCACCCAAGGATGTAACGGCGGATGTCGTCACGCCGCCGGAAGGCAAGCCCGGCACGACGAATCCCACGCCGGAACCCGGCACGACGCCGACCACACCGACGCCGACGCCTAAAGTTCCCGACACCACGCCGGACACGACTCCAAAACCGGCGACGAAGACACCGACTGCGGTCGTTGGAAACGTCAATTGGGGCGATTTGATTTCAGGCGAAGAATTGGACGGCGAAGCCAAGGCTCTGCGAAATATTCTCACGCGCAGCACCACCACGATGGGCCAATTCCGTCGCACGCAAAAGGAAATCGGCGCGGCCGGAGCAACGCTGGCCTTGGTCGCCATGATTGCCAAACAACATCCCGAGGATATCCGCTGGAAAGAGAAGGCTGGGTTTGTGCGTGGCATTGGAACCACCATCGCGACTGCGGCTGGCGAAGAAGCGAGTCGCATGGAGTGGGAGAAAACCCAGATCGCCGTCGAAGCATTCGGCAGGGTCATGAGCGGCAGCACGCCCGCCGGCGAAGCACCCGGCGATGTTCCGCTTGACGAAGCGATCAATTTTGCAGGAATCATGCGGCGGATGCAGGCGCTCTACGATTCCATCCGCACCGACGGCAGCTCGGCGGACGATTTCAAAGCCAACAAAGTGGAATTGAAACAACGTACGGCGATGCTGACTGCGATCGTCCAAGGCATCACTCACAAGGACTTCGCCTTGGCGGCCGAGCCGGAATACGTCACTGCGGCACAGGCTATCATCGCGGCCGGGAAAGAGATGCGAAACACCTTTGCCACCGACAATTTCGAAGGGTTCTCGGACGCACTCGGCCGGATCAACGGCAGTTGCAGCAGTTGCCATCAGAAATTCAAACAGTGATGCCACGGCTGGGGTCGGGTGGTTCAAAGCAATTCAGTCCGTGCCGGACACATCTTGGGAAGGAACAGGATTGGCCTCTTTGTTCGCTGAAAATGCAGTTTTAGCGCCCGATTTCGTTTTAAGCGCCCGATTTTGTTACACGAGTTCCTTGGTAGTTCAATGCTCGCGGCGAAAGTCGTCCTTTGTTCTAACGCTTTGACCCGCGAGCATTGAACTTTGAATCACCCGACCCCTTCCCACCTCACGTTCCACGGATGACCACATGAGAATCGAACACATCGCACTCAACGTCGCGGACCCGCTTTCGACGGGCCGGTGGTACGTCGAAAATTTGGGATTCACGGTCAAGCGGCGAGTCATGGAAGCACCGTGGGCACAGTTCTTGGCGGACGACGCGGGCTCGATGCTCGAAATCTACGGCAACGAACAAGTCCCCGTCCCCGACTATGCCGCCGCCGATCCGATGATCTTCCACATCGCACTACTGTCACGAGACATGCCGAGTGATGTCGCGCGATTGAAGGCTGCGGGTGCGACCGTCGTCTCGGAACCCAAGGAACTGTCGAACGGTGACGAGATGGCCATGCTCCGCGATCCCTGGGGGATTCCGTTGCAATTGATCAATCGTGCCGAGCCGATGGTTTGACGTTCGACAACATGGACGCAAGATCGAAAACATCATGGCTGAAAATCGAGTGGTGATTTACTCGAACGGCATCGCGGACTTTCAGCGGTGCTACGAAATCCGCGCGGATCAATCGCAGCGGATCTCGATTCCGGTACGGCAAGACCATCTGGGGGATGTGCTGGCCTCGTTCAACGTCTACGGCAACGTGAAGTTGCAGTCGCCACCCACGTTTCGGCCGTCGAACGAATTGGAAGGCAATCTCTCGATCAACCCCGAGCAGGTGCTGGAAGACCTCGCCACGAATCTCAGCGGATCCCACGTTCGCATTGAACGCGCGAGTGGCGCGATCGAGGGCACGCTGGTTGGACTGCACGATGAGGTCGAAGCCACCGCCGGTAAGCCGATTCATCCCAAGTCCGTGATCGTGCTTGCGGACGGCGGGCTGCGGCGTTGTCTGCTGCGCGAGATTCAGAGTTTCAAGTTTCTCGATGAAGACGTGCAGACGGAAATCGACAAGGCCCTGCAGCGGAACTATCAGCGGATCAAGCCGAACAGCACGTTTGTGGAATTGGTGCTCGGTGCGACCGGCGAAGATTCCGAAGCCGTCGTGCAATACACGTTACCGGCCGCTGCTTGGAAGATTTCGTACCGTCTGCGAATGGTCGATAGCCAAGCCACGGAACTTCAGGGTTTCGCTATCGTCGACAACAACACCGATGAAGATTGGACGGACTTTCATGTCTGCGTCGTGACCGGCGAACCGATCACGTTTTCGACCGATCTCGCGGAATCGAAGAGTCCGGCGCGGATGCATGTCGATCTCGTGAGTGAAACGGCGCTCGGAGCCGTGGAAGTCGAAGATGCGATGATGGTCATGGCAGCTCCACCCGAGGCGGACTTTGCCGCGTCTTACGAACCTGCATTCCACGGAAACAGTAAGTCGGCTCGACGGTCGTTCTCTGCGGCTCAACGAGCGACTGCGGAGACCGCCGCAGCCGAAGTTCACGAGGTCGGTGACTTCAGCATGTTCGAATCCGCGTCCGTCGTCACGATTCCCGCCAAGCGGTCCAGCGTGATTCCAGTCTTCAATGTCGATGTCGCGGGGACGAAATCCGTCATCCATTACAAATTCGGTAACCATCCGAATCGCCCGTACCGATCGGTCGAGTTCACGAATCAAACCGGCTTCAGTCTCGGTCGAGGCGTCTGCACGGTCTTCGAAGAGGCGGCCTATGCCGGGAGTTGCATCATCCCCGCCCTCAAACCCGACGAGACGCGGCTGCTGCCGCATGCACTCGAGACCGGCGTGTCGATTCAGCGAGATCAGAAACGTCGGCGAAACAAGGTTGTCGCTCTGCGACTCGCGGAAGGTTTTTGCTACACCAGCATGCGGCTGTGGTGTGAAACGCATTACCACGTCCGCAACAGTCGTGACGCTCCCTACGAATTGGTGTTGGATCACGACTACGTGCTGACCGAGTCCGATGTGGAAGCTCGTCGCATTTCCGGCGGCACGGACGACGCTCTGGATGTTTCCGCGAAACTGGCTGATGGCGTGCGGTACGTCATTCGTATCGAGCCGAAGTCCGATTTCATCGTGAGCATTATGGAGCAAGCGATTGAGCAATCGCGGGTCGAACTCGTAAACAAGCAGCACGAGAACTTCAGAATCGATTGGATCATTCAAAATCTCGTGCAGACCAACGGGCCACTCGCGTTGGACGCCGGTGTGCGGCAATGTCTCGGTATCCACGACGAATTGGAGACCAAACGGCAGGACGTAGCGGACGCCGTCGAAGAAACCGAACGTCTCGAAAGTCGACAGGAACGATTGCGACAGAACATCAACACCGGCGGTCAGGATGAATTGACCAGTCGCTGGCGCAGCGATCTCGACCAGGCCGAACAGGCCATCTGCAAGATCGAAGAAGAGGAATTGCCGGCGTTGCGTGCCGAAGAGAAATCGCTGCGACTCACGTTGATGAACGCCCTAAAGTCGCTCGCGGTGGAATGGGCGGCAGACGCGACGTCCGCTACGGACAAAACAAATTTGTGACTCAGAGTTATTCCGAGCTATTCTGCACGCGTCTAAATTTGGCACTTTCTTGCTTCTGAATGACGTACTTTGCAAGCCCGTGCACGAATGCTGCGATATGCCAACAGCCGCCCGCCACATTCAAGCCCGGTCAGTGTTTTTGGTCGGGCTTCTTCTTTTCGCGATCGCCACGCTTTGGGTCAACCTGAAGTAACCCGTCGATGGCATCATCAAAATTCAATGGAATTTGGATAGGTGGAGTTTTCGTTGCTTTTGGTGAACTCCCCAAATCTTTAGCGTCTTTGCTCGGCATTTGGAATTATTCCACGCTCGATCGAACCGGCTGCCAACGAGTTGAATCGACCCCAATCCCGATAAACCATTAGGAGCCACCCATTCTGTCAGCACGATCAAAACGAAAAAGCCCGCAACCTTGCGGACGCGGGCTTCGTGCTTCCCTTCTTCAAACCGCCGATCTTGTGCTTACAGTTGCGGGCCGGGGGCCATGCCTTTCATGGTCATTCCCAGGTCGAACAGGTTCTTGATCTGCTTCATCGGAATAACGGTTTTGGCTCGTACGCCATTCGTTTCCGTGCCGGCCGAAATCCCAATGTAGCTTGATTCGAATTTGAGGTTGCCCAGCGGCGCGCCATCGATCGGAATCGGAATGACTTCCGCGTCCAACACCAACTTGGCGACGTCCTTCACCAAGGTTGCCAAGTCAAACATGATCACCACGTTTGCTTGCGGCAACAATTGGGCTCGAAGTGCATTTTGAGGAGATTGAGGATTCGGTGTCTTGCCGAGTTCGGCAAGGGCCTTTTCCATCGAAGCTCGGCCACCGCCGACCGTCTGCACCATGGCATCGTCCAGGTAGACCACGCGAGACTTCATGCCGTCCGGTCCGTAGAACGCCTGCATCATCTGCTTTTGGATGCCGAGCGGATCGAACTGCGGATCGACTTGCTGATCCACGGTCACAACGTCGGCGGTCCGATCGCCGTATTTCTCGATGTCCTTTTCAACCGTGATCGTCTGCTTGACGCCAGGTAGCGAAATGCCGCTCATGCTGTCGTACAGTTTCCGCGAAAGCGTCTTCAGGTCAGTGCCCTTGGCAACTTCCGCCATGACGGTGCCGCGGATCGCGCCCGACTCCAGATCACCCAACGCCATCGACATCACATACGCACCGTACTGCACCGCAGCCATGTCTTTCATGGCCGTATCGAGCTTGGTCTTCGTTGCGGGGTCTTCGATCATCATCTTGTAGAATTCCATGCCGAATTTCGCGAGCGCCTGAGTGTCGCCATGAAAACCGGCATACGCGATTTGTCCATCCGGCAGTTTGCCCAAGCGAGCGATTTCGGACGGCTTGTGCGTGTCGAAGAACTTCGCGGTAGCCGATCCTTCCGAGACATTCAGGACATCTTCAATCGTCAGGGCATCTTTCTCGATACCGAGCGAAATCGCGAATGCCGTGCTGTCATCCAAGCCCTGAAACACGCCGCCAACCATCGAACCGTACATCTTGAAGATGCCCGACATGTTGATGCCCTGTTGCGTGGGCGGTGCGAAGTTTTCAAGCTGTTCAAGAGTCTGATCAACTTGTTCGCGAGCGTCTTGAATCTGCGTCTTGTAGACGGTTTTCAAGCTGGCGAGATTGACGAATGCGGCCAGATCACCGGAATTCAGCACGCTGGCGGCCGATTTCGGGATCGACGTTGCCAGTCCGTTTTGTCCGCCGACTTTCTTGGTGAGCGCCGGGTCGTTCGAGTACAGCAGCCAGTTCTCGGATTCGGCCGTGGTGAAGCCTTCGGGGAGAGCTGCTTTCATCGCGGCGAGGTCGGTCCCCGCCACGGCGAACAAGACTCCGGGCTCGCCTTCCGCCTTGGGATACACGGCAACCCACCAATCCTTGGTCTTGTCGACGCCCGCTTGATCCTGGTTGGAAATCAACGCGCCGAGACCGGCCTTGGCGATTGCGATCGCGAATCCAGCACCGGGATGAAACTTCTGAGCGATCACGGCGACTTTATCCAAAGTCGCTTCCGGCTTGCTGAAGCGAATCACGATGGACGCATCGCCGGGAATCGCTTTGGTGGGGCTGTCGGCAGCTTGCAGTGGCAACGAAACCAGAGTGATCGCCAGCGCGGTCACGGCGGTTAATGCTTTGGGAATCATGTCTACTCCTGAATTGAAACGGACTGTCGAGACCAATCGATGGATCGAGTCCCTGGGGATACGCGCCGCATTGTAACGACGCTTTTTAGAAAAGGATCCGACCGACGCGATTTTCAATCGGCCGGTCGTGTGTCCCGTGTTCGACGCGATTTGCAGGTGCGATCGCTCTTGGTACTCGGCTTCGTTCGCTGTGGTGTCAAAAACATTGCCGCCGCTTTCGACGAAGATTTTCGGCGACTCGTTTGCCCCGTCGCCAAACGCGGTAGCTGGATTCGCCAGAATTCAGCCGGATCGAGACTGAATTCTGGCGAATCC
>JAQBZS010000322.1 GCA_027622115.1 Planctomycetota bacterium
GCAATGTCTTCCACTGCGGAACAAAACCTGCGCCAGACTTTCGGTCGGTCAACACCAGCTTTTTAACAGTCCAGTCTAAGCCCCGTGCGAGTCTCGGCGCGCTTCGCAAAATACTCGCTCAGCGGGTCGCTGCCGCTGATCGTGTCAGACTTCAACTGCAACACTGCCTCGCCGCCCGACTTGCTCCAAAACTTCTCCGTGCCCTTCAAGCGGTAATTCAACTCCGCCCTCAAAAGTAGTCCATCGAATCGTGAATTGATCCGGCGGAAGACCCCCTTTCGGCGGTACGTCGAATAACCACTTCGCCCCAAAACAATCGAGTGCCCGCAGTTGTAAAAAGGCAAATGCAGGCTACTTCCGGCGATTCTCAAGACGATTGAAGTACTTGTCCAAGCCGTCTCGGAATTCACTGGGAAACGCGACGCCGGCGCTTCCCGTGCTTTGCGAGATTTGTCGTGCTTCAATCTCTGCGTCCGCATCAATGCCTCGGCCCATCAGCGCCAAAGCCGTCTTGTCGGTGGTGCCGGTGCCGCCACCGCCGGGCGAGTTGCCTCCACCGCCGCCGCCTTTCGGTTGGATTCGGCGGCTTTGCAGCAAGAGTTCGATCGCTTCCGTTTCCGCAGCGATGGCTTCCGGACCTGTCTCGGGGCGTGCCAAGATCGAATGCGCCTCGTCCATCACCTCAACCACGGCTGTTAGCAGCCGCAATTCCTTGGCGAATCGCGAAACTCCTTTTGGCAACTCGGCGATCTTCGTCACGACGTCCTGAGTCCGGACGGCCAAGCCCCGCTGAGTCCGGGCGAGTTTGACCGCGAGCTGGCTGTAGTCCTTGAATTTGATCGCAGCCTTGGTCTGTTGCAATTCGCGAGTTTCTTCACGCAGGTCGATTTCCTCTTCGAGGATCTTCATGACTTCCAGAACGATCGAGGGCGGCAAACTGTCGCCTTTTCCACCTGGTCAGGTGCCACCGCTGGGTCAGCCAGGGCCTACAAGCTGCTCGGCCCAACGGTCGAGATGATCGGCCCAAAACTCCGCCATCACGATCGACTTGCCCTTGCGATTCTCGACCGCCACCGTGCCGATCTCCTTGAGCTTCGACGCAACTTGCGTCTCCTGCATCTCGTTCAACACGGTCTTGAACTTGCCCTGTTGCTTGCGATTGAAATACGCCTCTAGGTCTTCTTGAATCGTGTAGACGTTTTCGCTTTGGGCGTCTTCGCGGATGACGACCTTGCTCGAAATCTTGCGGTCAACTTCCGGCAAATCCGAAGCCGTGCGACCGAAACTGCTGCCGAGAATCTTGTTCATGTCGTTCGCGATTTCAATTTGCCGCCGAGACGCCGCCTTCAGCCGCTTCACGAATGTGCTGCTTTCCAAGTTGTCGAGAATCTTCTGCAACTCCTCGCGAACCTTCTCGAACTCCGCGAGCAAATCGATCTGCTCTTCGACGGCTTGTTCCAACGCGTCTTGAGCCGGGCAAGGTGCTTCTGGGCCGCCCTTTTGATCCGGGCCGCCACCGAGAACGTCGGTTTTCGGCAAGGTGAGACCACCCGCGCCGCTTTTGCTTGGTTCCTTCTTTGCGTCGTTCGGCTGCTTGGGATCGTTCGAACCCGACTCAACGTCGATGATTTGCGGGATTGGCTTCCCTGGCTCCGACGGTTTCGTCGGTCCAGCCTGACCGGGTTTCGAGTCTCGAATGTTGCCGACCTTCGGCGACGGAACAGTCGGAGTGCTGTTTTGACTGGACGGAACTTGCCCAGGGGCTCGTGCCGAATTCTTGAGTAAATCGGCAACCGACGGCATGCGTTTGCCGCTGATGTCCTTCAGCTTCTGCAACATTTCGGCCCACGTTTCCAGCGTCGCCACGTTGAACTGATCGTTGCGAGTCGCTTGCTCGACCAACTGCTGGCCGATATGCGTCAATGCTCCCAAGCGGGCCGCGTTGGCTCGTTCAGCCGCAGCTTGCTGTTCGATGCGCTGACGATTCTCCGCACGATCGATTTCCTGAGCCGTCAATTTGCGAAGTTCCAGATTACGATCGTGAAGCTGCATCTCGCGTTCGTAGACGCCGTCCGCTTGTCGAATCCATTTTGCCAATTGCTCGGTCAGCCAAATCGCGTGTTCGGCGGGACTCAGGACATGCACAATAAACGTGGCCGAATACGATCGTTCGCGATCCGGCTTGAAGTCCTCGACAAACGCCCGCAATTGGATGGTCCGCGGTTTCAGCCCTTCGCGCTCCGGGGAAAACGTGGCTCGACCGACGATCTCCTTCATTTCGTGATCACCGCCGAACACCAGTTTCTCGCCCTTGGCCGGTTGCGCGTTTCTCAAAGGATCGGCCACGCCCACCCATTCCAACCCGACGCGTTTCAGCCCGAAATCGTCTTCGGCGCGAATGTCGAACGTCAGCACATCGGTCGAGAGCAGGATGTGGTTTTGCGAAAGGGAGTCGCAGAACACCGCCGGCGCTTCGTCGTCCTTGGCATTGACGGTCAGGACGAACGGTTCTCTCGACGTGAGACCCAAGCGGTCACGCCATGTCAGCCGTTTCACGCCCGAGGCCAAGACCGCAACCGGCGCTGTGACAACCGCCGGACCATCGACCGTCTGTGCTTCACCATCCAATTCCGCCGACTGCAACTCGCGAGTCGCCGAGGCGCGAAAGCCGGCCGTGCTGCCCTTGACGAGTGAAATGACGCCGCCGCGCACATCGGAAATCAGATCGCTGGAATAACCGAGGTAACTCGGGAGCGTCACGGTGGCCTGAATGTCTCGCAGTTCCGGTCGTCGAGTTGGGCGGATTTCGATGGAATGCTTCACATCGCCGACCGACACCACCATCGTGCCCGTCTCCTGCTGCGGTGGGAGTTGGAACTGGTAGACGTTTTCGGTGAGTTTCGCCGTGAGCTTGGCCTGGCTTCCGTATTGTGCGGTACCGGTTTGCGGCGACCAGCGAGTTTCCGCCGCCAACCGCGCGTGAACGTCGAATGCTTCCGCCATCGGCACGACCAGTTGATCCGGGAGTCCTTCGATTTGAGCAAACGTAAATCGCTCGGTGTCGCCCCAGGGCCAAATCCATCGCATCAACGCATTGCCGCCCGCAGCGGGCACGATGGCAAACACGAGCACCGTCAGCGCGAGTGGAATCCCGGCCGCCCAGGCCCAACTGCGATGTCGGGCGTTGGGGACGGCGTCGCTGAAATCGCGGTCGCGGATGGACTCGTCGACCTGCGCCATCGCCGCGCGGATGAGTGTCTGGCTGCGATTCTGTTCCGATTCGCTCTGAGCCAGCTCAACGATCCCCAGCAATTGATCACCCAGTCGCGGAAACGCGTGTTTCAGCAACCGAGCCACCTGTTCCATCCGGCGAGTCTTCCATACCCAGCGATGACATTTCAACGGAAAGAACACGCCGAATCCCAGTGACCCGACCAGCAGCATTAGTGCTCGTAACGCGATCGGCGTGTCCCAAATCCGGTCGAGCACGAAGACCAGCAAGTACGACAACACCAATCCGAAGACGGCCGCCAACACGCCCTCTGCAAGTTTTACCGCGCGGACGTGCCGCCGGTATCCGTCGAGTTTGGCATGCGTGCCGTGCGGCAAATCAATGAGCTTCATTCGGAACCCTCGCGAAATGCTATCGAGTGAGTTTCATTCATACTCAATCGCTTCGCGAGATCATAACCAGTCGCTCGTGTTCTGGTCGCGGCTCTGTCGTGTCGTTGAACCGTCAGCCGCAGGCGTACGCGGCGTCTTTGCGGGTCCGCCACTTTGGTCATGCCGCGGCCGAGGTGCTTGAAGGCGTTGGACAGGTCGCCCAGCGTGGCCGTGCGGTTGGCGGTGCTGATGTAGGATGGGCACTCTTGCCCGTCCTCGGCATTGGCTTCCGCGTCTGGACGGGCAAGAGTGCCCGTCCTACGGTCGCCTTCCAGCTCGGCGAACAGGACGACTGCGGCTTTCAGCGGCTCGATCGCGGCGGTCGGGCGCCTCAAGGAAACATGTCACCGTTCGGAATTCGCCAAACATGGACATTTCCGTCCATGCCAAGCGATGAGCGCTGGATCGCGGTCGTGAAAACACCACAATCGATCACGCACGGCGCGGCACTGTGACTTCGACCGTTTTCAATCCATGATCATCGTCTTGCCGACTTCCGAATTCTGTCGCTGGTCGTCCTCGATGTGCGGCCAGGCCAATACGAAGCGACATCCCTTGCCGGCTTCGCTGTGGACACTAATGTCGCCGCCGTGTTCTCGGATGATCTTGCGGCTGACCGCCAAGCCCAGCCCCGTGCCGCGCGAGCCCTTCGTGGACTCGAAAACGTTGAAGATTCCCTCGACTTGATCGTCCGGGATGCCTGGGCCGTTGTCCTGCACGCTGATCGAAATCATGTCGGTCGTGGCGTCGTAATCCGTCGTGACTTCGATCGACGATTGCTGCACCTCTTCGATCGCGTCAAACGCGTTCAACACGATATTCAACGTGGCCTGGTGGATCGCCTCGGGGTCAAAACTGGTTTGCGGAAGGGCGTCGCTCAGATGAGACGTAAACCCAATGCTCGATTCCGCCGCTCGTGCATTCATGAGTTCCACGACATCGGCAATCGTGGCATTGAGATCCCCGTGTTTGAGCCCCGGTTGGCGTTCCTTACTAAACGTCAGCATGTCCATCACTAAGTGGTAAATCTTGGTTTGATTGCGTTCAACGATCGTCCAACCGTTGCGAACCAGGGCCTCGTCCGACTTATTCAGTCCCATGTCAATGAGGTAGCTGCCGCCGCGAATGCCTTGCAGGATGTTCTTGATGTGGTGGCTCAACACGGCAATTGTCTGGCCCATGGCGGCGAATCGTTCCGCCTTCACGAGCGCTTGTTGGAAGTTCAGACTCTCCGTGGCCAACGCGGCTTGTCGACCGATCGCCACCAGCAGCCGCAATTCTTCTTCGCCGAAGCGCCCCTTGGATGTCGATGTCGCGATTTCGATCGGATGCGACGCGATGTCGACATAGACCACGCCTAGAAGTTCGTAATGGCCCTGCATGGGGACACACATCGCTTCACGAATCCCCGCGTTGATGATGCTTTGGCCCGCCCGAAAACGCGTGTCGTGTTGTGCATCCGAAGTGAGCACGCCTCGACCGTGTTCAACGACGTGCTGCACGATGCTGCTCGAAATGACCATCTTCGACTTGCTGCGCGGCTCGCGATGATCACTGTAAATCCGTGGCACGATTTCGCTGTCCCCCTCGGCCAACAACAGACAGCCGCGATCCGCGCCAACCACGTCAATCGTCAAGTCCAGAATCCGCTGCAACATTTCTTCGCGCGACATGGACGGGCTGACGGCCGCCTCGGTGATGCCGTACAGGGCTCGCAGGTTTTCCACGGGATGGCGGTCGGTGTGTTCAACCGCTTGCACGATCGCCGACCGGTCGCCTTCGCCGTTGCCGATGATGTGGATCATCTCGGCAATGCGACTCGAATCATCCGCGGGCTTTTCGACGGCGAACAAGAGCACGCTGCCGCCGACTTGAATTCGGTCGCCGCTGCGGAGTAATTGGCGATTGACTCGCACGCCATTGACGAACGTGCCGTTGGAACTTTCGAGGTCGACGATCCAATACTCGTCGTCTTGGCAGGTGATCGACGCGTGTCGCCGCGAGACTTCCGTGTCGATGATGCGAATGTCATTGCGAACACCGCGTCCGAGTTCGACTTCGTCATCGGTCAATTCGAACCGGAAGCCTTGGTCGTCACCTTGCAAGACCAGCAGAGTTGCCTTCGTCATTTCTCCGCCCAACGCGACTGGCTAACAGTGAATGCTCCGATCCTTCATCGCTTCGACCACGAGTGGAACCCGCGAAGCTCGCCGGATCATACCACCAGATTTTGGGCGTCGCGACGAGGAACTTTGGACAATCGCCATCGTGGTCCATCGGCAGCGGCCAACAGCACGAGTAACACTTATCATTCAACGATTCTGCTCAATTGGGCGGACTTTTCGCGGCGTGCCGATTTGCTCCAGGCGCTTCTCGGCTTTGATTTTGGCGAGACCTGCAAGTTCGGGAAGCGTCCGCCGATACCAGTAGTGCGGAAACGCTTGATAGACCTTGTGCGCGGCATCCGCCTGCGTCCAAGTCCACCAGTCGTCAGCGAGTTTCAATTGGTCCAGAAGTTCCGTGGGCTGCGCCAGATCTCGCTGTACGAGTACTAACAGCTCTTTGTCGGCCGTTTTGGCGAGCGACCGCAGCCCGATGCGCCAACGACCCTTGACCAGGCACAGGTAACGTCCACGGGCGAGATTTGCTGCTGGATCGTGGGGATCGGCCTTCAACGCTGCCGTGGCTCCGCCGAATTCCTGCCACATTGATTCCAGCTCGCCCACTTCCTGACGCAGGTTCGCAACCTTGCGTTGCAGGTCGCGGTCTCGACTGAGGCTCGCTGCCCCGCTGGCTGATTTCAAGAGGTTCGCCGCGACGCCGAATTCATCGGAGTCGATGGCCTCGTCGATCATCGACACGATGGTTTCCGTGAACGCGACGAGTGCTTCTCGTGTCTTCGGCGACGCTTTCATCGCTTCGAATAATTCCGATTTGGCCTTGAGCCGGTCGATCTCAAACCTGCGGGCCAGCTCGTCCACAATCGCGAGACCCTGACCGAGATCGTCGGCATCGACCACTAGGTCACGGGCGGTTTGCAGCATGACGAAGCGAGTGCCCGCATCGTTGTTCGCGACGTCTCGTCCTTGCGCCACCAATTGCTTGGCCACGGCGAGCTTGTCGGGCGAGGTCTTGGCTTGATCGATGCTCTCTTGAAAAACATCGAACACGATCGTTTTCGCCTGGGCCAATGCCGCGTCATCCGGCACGGGAGCCCTCGCCGAATCCAAGTCGGCAAGTGCCACCGGTCCGCGCGGCAACGGAGAATGTGGTGTGAGTTCAAGTCGAGTGACCTGAAAGGCGGTTGTGTTCGATGCCAAAAAGATCGACGACTGGCGTGGACGTTCGTAAGCATCCGGAAACGTCAACCGAGCCACGTCGCCCTGCCAATCGACGAGTGTCTGTTCGTTGTGGATCACTCGAATGGAAGCCTTTCCGACCAAACATCGGACCACATTCGGTTTGTCAGAGAACAACGTGCGGCCATAGACCGCCGTCTCGTTGCGATCGGCGGGTCGTCCGTCGAGCACCTCAATCCCGCTCGCGCGAGCCGACCAACCATCGATCACCACCACGACGTGGCGGCCGGCAATCGGCAGACCGATGACGATTCCGTTCTCGCCCCGGATTCCCGCAACATCGATCGCCAACTCGTATTGCTCGGGAACCGCGAACGGCAATTCCAACTGGCCAATCGCGGATGCATCGGCAGTCAACACGTCATTCGCCAGTTGCCACTTTCCACTGACGGTGTGTTGCGAAATGTCGATCAGTTTGAGCAGATTGATTGGCTGATCCTGGAGTAACTTCGCGGCGACGGCGAGCTTGTCGGGAAGCGCGGGCTTGGCGATCTCGACGGGTTCGATTGGCTCGGCTGTTTTGGATCCATCGATCTTGGGATCGTTGCCTGTCATCGGTGTGGAGTTCGGAATCGCGGGCGGGTGTGCCACTGGCTCTGCCAATGCTGCTTTCAACGATGCTCGACCTGGACCCCGGAAG
>JAQBZS010000323.1 GCA_027622115.1 Planctomycetota bacterium
CTGTCGATGTACCAATGTGGTCGTTGCGTTGATCGCCGGGCTTGTCTGGGTCCCGTCCGATTGCCTCTTTGGCCAAACGCTTGAGCCGGGGGACGGAGTCCTGGCCTTTACCGGGCACGGCGGATGGCCGAACGGACTGCATGGTCCGGTTTGGGCTGTGGCATTCAGTCCCGACGGAAAACGGATCGCGTCGGCAGGGCAGGATCGCAGAGTCAGAGTGTGGAATCCGGTCGACGGGCGCGAGTCGCTCACGCTGAACGGACAACGCAGTCGGATCACCGCTGTGGCGTTCAGCCCCGATGGGAAACTTCTGGCGGCGGGCAGTTCGGATCCGGCAGTGAAGATTTGGGACGTGACAAGCGGAAAAGAGATTCAATCGTTGGTCTGGAGTCACACGCGTGCCAACGGTTTGGCATTCAGCCCCGACGGAAAGCACATCGTGGCGTCCGGCGGCGAGTGTCGAACCTTGATGGTTTGGGACATCGCAAGCGGCAAGGTCGTGTCCTCGTTGGAGTGCCACCAGTGGGTCACGAGCATGGCGTTCAGTCCAAACGGAGAGTGGCTGGCGGCGGGCGGGCGAGATGGATCGGTACAATTCTGGGATGCCGCGACCGGCCGGGAATTGCGGAGGGTCACGGGACACGGAACTGGATCGGTCGTGCGAGGCTTGTCATTCAGTCCGGACAGCAGGCAATTGGCGGATTGCAGCATCGATGGGAGAATCAAGGTCTGGGACGTTGAAAGCGGGCGCGAGATCACAACACTGGACGCTGGCGGAATGCTCTTCGACGTGACGTTCAGCCCGGATGGAAAACGACTGGCGACGTGTAGCCACGCGTCGAACGTCAGTGAATGGGACGTCGCGAGCGGGAAGAAGACGCGATCGCTGAATGCAATCGCCGACAGACAGAGCGCGGAATTCATTCTCGATGACCGGAATCCCACCACCAACTATGTATATGCAGTCGCGTATCGGCCCGATGGCA
Organism: Planctomycetota bacterium; assembly: GCA_027622115.1. GTDB lineage: Bacteria > Planctomycetota > Planctomycetia > Planctomycetales > Planctomycetaceae > JAQBZS01. The sequence goes on from JAQBZS010000323.1 coordinate 987, forward strand.
AGCAACTCGCGGCAACTAGCTCCGACGGAGTCGTGCGCGTGTGGAACCTCAATCCGCGACCGTAGTGCGAGCATTGGACTCCGACGGAATTTGCAATGCGGCAGAACGATTCATTTTCCAGATTGATCCCGAGGATGCGATGATTGTTGAAGGCTTGTGTGTGAACCCCGAAGGAGTGTTTTCGGGGCAGATTCGCTTTGAGGGATCGACCATCGCGGAAGTCGGCAGCCGACTCGGCAAGGCGGACGTTCAGTTTGACGAGGGGTGTCTCATCTTTGCCGGCATGGGCGACATTCATATCCACGCTCGCGACGATACGTCCCGAAGCCAGACGTATAAAGAGGACTTCGAAACCGTCAGTGCCGCGGCCATCAACGGCGGCGTCGTGCATGTCGCGGACATGCCGAATAACCCAGCGGCTCCCATCGACGACGAATCCTATGCTGGGAAATGTCGGCACCTGGCGTCTCGAAACGTGGACATTCACGTCACGCTTTATGCAGGCATCGGACCGGGAACTCGGCCGCTGTCACATCGAGTCCCTTACAAAGCGTATATGGGTCCGAGTGTCGGTGATCTCTACTTTCGGTCGTTGGAACAATTGGACGAAACGCTGATCAACTATCGCGGCCAAGCGGTCAGCTTTCATTGCGAAGACCCGATCTTGCTCGACGCCAACCAGGAGCAATCGTTGCATGAAGACCGGCGACCGGCCGAATGCGAGCTTTCCGCGACGCGCTTCGCCTTACGGATGATCGAGAAGTATGAGTTGTCGGGAAAGTTGTGCCATTACTCGGTTGGAGATGGGTTGGCGATGATTCGCGAAGCCAAACGCAGCGGACTCGACGTGACCTGCGAAGTCACGCCGCATCACGTGTTTTTCGACCGCGACGTGATTACCGACGACAATCGCGGGCTGATGCAGATGAATCCTCCATTGCGGACGTCGGCCGATCGCGAAGCTATGTTGCGCGGGTTGCGAGACGGAACGCTGGATTACTTGGCCACCGATCATGCACCGCATTCGTGGGAGGAAAACCGGCAGGGGATTTCCGGCCAACCACACCTCGATACGTTTGCCCCGTTTGCGGCATGGCTGATCGGCGTACACGATTTCAAGCCGGAGCGCGTCGCGGAAATCTGCTCGGCGAACCCCGGCCGATTTGTGAATCCCTTCACCGCTCCGAAGAAGTTCGGACGCATCGAAACCGGTTACCAAGCGTCGTTGACGGTCCTCAACATGAAACAACCGGTTTTCATCGACCGCGCCAATCTGAAAACGAAATGCGGTTGGTCACCGTTTGAAGGCGTGACGTTTCCAGGGTCCGTCGAGGCGGTGTTCATCGAGGGACGCCGGCATTAACCGCGAGTCGCCGGACGGTGAGAGGATTATCGTCCATGATTCATACTGACGTGCGGTCCGCGAGTCGCCGCAGCACCTTCATGCACGACTCGGACGCGCTGGATCGACGTCCACAGAATGCGATCGTCCCGCACGAGATGCGTGGCCACCGCTCCGATTCCGCTGGTTGTCACGCGAACATCCAAGCGTGCGGAATGTTCCTCACCGGTTGCGATCGCGGGCACTTGGTATACGAGATCTCCGCCGAATTCGTGATCCAACTCCGGTGGCAGCAACAACCGCAATGCGATGGGCTTCGAAGCGACTTCGCCAGCATTCCGGATCGTGAAGGACAGCTTGATTCGATTGCGAACGTGGGCAGATGGAATCGCCACGACATGCATCTCCAGACGTTCCGGCTGCTCAGCTTCCACGGGGGGCCGCGGCTTTTCGACGGTCTGCGTCGTGACGAGCGCCGGCGGCTCCTCGAATTGCGGAGCAACGATGGGCGTTTCAATGCCGTTTGCGCTTCTCGCCGGCTCGGGGCGACGTTCCGCCGAAACCAACGTCTCGCCGCCGACAAGCATGATCGGGCGCACGCGAGTCGTGCTGCTCAAATCGCCTGGTGCCGATGGCTTGACCAAGATACGAAGCGATCGTCGTTCGTTGGGTTCGAGATTCGTGATGCTCCAATGGATCGATTGCCCGCGAACGGTCGCGTCGGAATTCGTCGGATCGAGTTCCACGCGAGTTGATGCCGGTAGTTCTTCTTGGATACGGACTTGTGGAATCGCGTGTTCGTTGCGGTTCGTGACGGTCAGCAAATAGGGAACCCATTCCGTGACGCGAGCTTCCGTCGGCACCTGTTTTTCGAAGACCACCGAAACCGTTCGCCGCGCAAACGTCGATGCGTTCGTTGGCGGGACGATTCGCTCCACGCGGTTGATCTCAACGGCCTCCGCTTGTTCGAGTTGGATGCCGCGGGGCGGATCTTGCTGAGCGGCTTGTCTTTGCGAACCTCTCCACGGTTCATCCAGTGCCTGCAACACGAACGCGGGGTCGGAAGTCGATTTCGCAGACGACACCGTGGCTGCTTCGCCGTCACCGAGCGGCACGGAGTCAGGCCGAGTCTCAAGCGGGATGATCTCAATGTCGATATTCGGCGACTCGTTCGCGCCGATCTTGGGTTCCTCGTTACTGGTCGGCACGATCTGAACCGGCTTCATGGCTGGAATCGAAAACGGATTGCTATCGACCACTGGTTGCAGTTCTGCGGGCTTGATGTCGATTGGTCTGTTGTCGAGCGTCGGCAATGCGAACGGATTGGCGGGCAATTCCTGAATTGCAGGTGACGGCTCTCCGGTCGCTGCTCCATTTGGCTGCGTCTCGGACAGCAACGGTTGAACCGGCAGCGACTCAATTGGGAATGCGTCGGACTTCGGCGTGGGCGACAGCGGACGTTCGAATTCCGGAACCGTTTTGATTTCGGGGCTGTTGGCCGGCGGCCTGTCCAGCCCCGGCAGTGGTCCAAAGTCAGGGGGAAGTTCAGGGAAGGGTTGAGGATTCGCATCGACTTTGGCGGGATCGGACTTGATTTCCAATTCCAGTGGAGTCGGTTCAGTGGCGGCTTTCGACAGTTGTTTGACCGCCGCGGGCTGCGAGCGAGTTACTTTGTCGAATTCGTCGAGTGCATTGTCGACGCCGGGACCGAAGCCATTGCCGGGACCGAAGCCATTGGCGGGCAGTTTGGTTTCGATGTCCCTGAACTCAAGTGGAGCAGATTCAATGGGCCGCACTGGATTTGGGAATCCGACGGGTGTGTCAAATGAGCCGACATTCGCGGGTTCCGTTTGTTGGGATGCCGGTTCGATTGTTGGTGGGACAATCGCGTGAGGTTCGAACTGCGGCTGCTCGAATGCCGGTTGTTCGAACGCCGGCTCCGCCACGGGCTGCAATGCCTTCGTCGGTGAGTCATCGCTCGCCAGGTTGCGAGGATCGATCGATGCAGCAACCGGCTCGCGCGATTCGGCGTCGTCGGTCTGAACCTGGCTCTTGGCTTCGCCGGACATCAGCAACAGAATTGCCAAAATGACTGCCATGACTCCGCAGCCCAAAGCAGCCGACCAGCCCGTCCCCAGCCGATCATTCAGCCAATGTCCCCAACCGGAAACCGCAGCACGCAGCGATTGAACAACGCGGCTGCCTGTCAGCCAGCGTGTCGAGTGCCATGCCCCGCGAAGAGTGACGAGACGAAGAATGCGCATCAGACGGACCGCAGCGCGCACAAACGGATGGGCCACAATTGACATGTCGGTACCCGAGGTGTCCGGACGGACGGAGGTGTGAGGAGGTGAGTCGATCACGATGCGATCAGACTGGGAGGGCCGATGCATATCACAAGGCCGCGAACCCGAGAAGACGGATGCCGCACGACTGCACGACTCGGTCCTGTTGGCGTTGCCGCGTGTTCGTCGGACTTTCCGCGTGCGAATCCGAGAAATGCGACCTCAGCGCCGTCTGATCAGGCTTCCTCGACATTCACCACGATTGAAGTGACGTTGTCCTTGGAACCGGCTTCCAACGCCGCATCCACCAGCGCGGCGGCGGCTTCCTGGGGATCGATGTGGGCTTCCAGGACTTTTTGGATGACGTCGTCTTCAATGCCGTCCATCACGCCGTCCGAGCACAACACATAGCGTTCGCCGACGACCGGGCTGCGGTAGGTGGCCTCGGTGCCGGAACCGCCTTCTTTTGAGCCGAGATACCGATAGAGCACATTCCGATATCGATGCGTCTTGGCTTCTTCTTCGGTGATCGTGCCGGCATCCTGCAATGCTCGCGTCAGCGAATGATCGACCGTCAGTTGCTCAAGTTTCCCGTCTTTCAATAGATAGACTCGGCTGTCCCCCACACCGGCGATGAAGTGCTGGTCGCCGACCGCCGCCATCAGCACGATCGTGGTGCCCATATTGCGGGCATTGGGGTCGATCTCGCCAAGAGCCATGATTTCGGCGTTGGCGAATGCGACGGCTTGATCCACGGATTTGACGATTTCTTCCGTGGAAGAGTTTTCAAAGTCGATCAGTTCATTGAGTTTCTTGGGGACATGTTCGACAGCCATCGCGCTCGCTTTTTCGCCGGCGCTCTGTCCACCCATCCCGTCGGCCACGATAAAAAATCGACCGTCGGGGTCCACGAAGAAGTTGTCTTCGTTGTTATCACGGTAATTTCCGGTGACGCAAACGACACCGCTTCGCAGCCGAACCATCTCATCACCCATCAGTGGGACAAACCGTCGCGACCAAATCTTGGACGCCCAAAGTCGTGGAACTGATCAATAATTCGCCAGCCCCAAAGCCGGCACTTGTTCCCAACAAAGTGCAGGCGCTCTCAACTAACCGAAAGACTCGCTGTTTTCCAGGCGGAAACTGAGTTTTGTAAGCCCGGATGGCCTCCAATTTTAACTCCAGCGTGTCTGAGATATCCACGACAAAACTCCCGCCACGTTCCGGTCCCACGACGTTCCCAAAACCCAGCGGATACCACAGCTGCTTCTGGATTTGGTGGACCGGCAGGTGGTCGAACGTTTCGTCCCACTTTGTGAGCCTCGAGTAAAACACTGCGGCATCAATAATCTGAACGGCTTGCCAGTGATCCGGCGAGGCCATCGGAGTTTTCTCGGCGATTCCCAACACGATCTTCGGTCGGTATCGCCGAAAGACCTTGGCCAACGCGACTCGGGCTTCGAAGTTGTCGAACAGCCGACGATTCGGTAGGTCGAGAGTTTCGCGGACATGAACGCCTAAGATTTCTGCGGCGGCTTTTGCCTCCGCCAACCGGACTTCCGGGCCGGGACTGCATGGAGTCGGCTCGCCATCGGTCAGGTCCACGATGCCGACACGGTGTCCCTGCTTGACCAACTTGGCCAGTGTACCGCCGACGGCAATTTCGACATCGTCCGGATGTGCGCCGACTGCGATCACGTCCAGTGGTTCCGGCAACTCGGGGGTCATCTGGGATCCTTGACGAAGATTTCGTACGCCGTGCTCAACTTCCGACCGCCGACAACAAATCGCGAGTCGACGTCATTTCCAGAGTCAATCCGTCGATCAAGTCGGCCGATCCGCCGTCCGGCAGCACTTCCCAGGTGTAGGTTTCCACTTCCAAGTGCGGTGCGTAGTCCAGCAGACTAACGGCTTGTAGTGCTTCGCGGAGTTCGTTGCGAGTCGTTCGCAGCGGACCGAGCTGTTCGGCGTTCACGGGAACGTGGAAGTGGATTCTCCAAGTCTCGGCATTCCGGAACTCAGGATTCGGGTTGAGTGCCAACTCCGTCGAAAGATCAACGCAGCGTCGAATACTGTCGTCCGGCAATCGGCCCATTGTTTGGTGGAGATATCGCGGCTCCACGTACCGAGCCAACGCCCGTCGAGCCTCTTCATTGTGCGCCGGATCGTTCAACTCGATGGCACACGTGATGTGGACCTTGTTGATCCGCACTCCGGCGTTCTCCAGAGCCGCAAAAGAATCCGGGATCGACTCGAATTCGACGGCCTGATGGCACACGTCGTAACACAATCCGATGTGCTCGCGAACGACGTCGAGTGTTTCGGTCTCTGCGGCAACGCCCCACAGCATGTCGAAAAACGCAATCGCCTCGCCGGTGGTTTCCAGCAAACAAAACGGCTCGGGCTCGATCGCCAGCCGGATCAGCTTGCCGGATTCTTGTCGCAACCGATCCAGGTATTGGGCAAAGTCGATGAGTTGGGAAATGGACCGCTCCGTGAAGTCGTCCGCGTGCTCAAACTCCTTGAATCCCAGCGGCACCGTCGAAATGCTGCCTTCGCGATCATCCGGCAACAAACGAGCCAACACGGCGGCGCAATCCTGCGTGTATTGCAAACGAGCGGCGTCTGCCCAGTCGGGGACGTAGACAGTTTCCTTGACGCGGTCGCCATGAAAGTTGCCGTACGGAAACGCGTTGAGCGTGTGGCAGGACAAGTCGAGAGACGTCAGCCGATCTCGAAACCGATCCACGTCTTCCGGCTGCCGCTTCAATTCGGTGGTCACGGACTCCGCCAACCACAAGCCGGCAGCGAGTTCCGCTCCGTAATTCTGCCGTAATGGAGCCGTGTATTGCTCAATCCCATCCAAGACGGCGCTCACGGTGAGACCCGGATGGACGTTGGTGCAATAACTCAGAGGTAAGCGGCTGATGGACATATTGGGGCCAAAGAGGACTGCGTGTGTCAGGATGCTCGTCGGAATACATTCGAGTCAAACCATCCGTAGATCCCGGCAGGTTTGTTCATAGCTCGCTTCCAATTCGAGCTTG
>JAQBZS010000324.1 GCA_027622115.1 Planctomycetota bacterium
CGCGGCGGGTGGACGGATCAGTCGCAGCGTGACTTCTGTGATGATTCCCAGAGTGCCTTCCGATCCAACGAACAACCGCGTGAGGTCGTAGCCGGCCACCGACTTGGGGGCTCGACCACCGACCCGCACGATGCGACCATCCGCCAGCACCACCGTCAGCCCGAGCACGTTGTCTCGCATCGTGCCGTATCGAACGGCCGAACTGCCGGACGCGCAGGTGGCTGCCATTCCGCCGAGAGATGCATCCGCGCCGGGATCCACCGGGAAGATCAAACCGCAGTCCAGCGTTTCGAGGTGGCGATTGAGTTGGTAGCGAGTAACACCGGCCTGCACGGTCGCGTCCATGTCGGGAACTTGCACATCCAAGATCCGATTCATCCGGCTCAGATCGACGGTGATCCCGCCGCACGTGGCCACGACTCCACCTTCTACGGCTGTCCCGGTTCCAAACGGAATCAGCGGCACGCGCTCCGCCACGCAAATCCGGACCACGTGCGAGACCTCATCGTTGCTGAGCGGAAACACAACCGCGGCGGGTGATTTCGGCTCGTGATGCGACACGTCATGCGCGTGGTTGTCCAGCACTTCGGTCGCGGTGCTCAGGCGATCGCCGAGCAAATCGCGGAGCTGTTGAATAACTGCATCGATCATCATGAACGTGATCCTGAATCTAAACTTGGCAAATCATGTCAACCGGGATGCCAGTCGCTCCACAACCAGCGTGCCGACATTCAAGGACGCAGTCGCCGCCGGTGATGGAGCGTTGCACACGTTGACGATGCGGTCGTTTTCCTGAATCACAAAGTCGTCCACGATGCTGCCGTCTCGCCCCAACAATTGGGCGCGGACTCCGGACGGGGCGGTCACCAAATGTTCGGATCGAATCTCCGGCACCAACCGTTGCAGCGCCTTGACGAAAGCTCGCTTGCTGACGGAACGCCACATTTCTCCGAGCCCGGTTTTCCAGTACTTCAGCGCCATCCGCAGGAATCCGGGATATGTCAATGACTCGGCCAAGTCCCGCAGGTTGATGTCCGTCTTGCGATAGCCTTCCCGAGCAAACGCCAACACGGCATTCGGTCCACATTCGACGCCCCCGTGGATGACTCGCGTGAAATGCACCCCCAAGAACGGAAAGCGAGGATCGGGCACCGGATAAATCAAGCCCCGCACAAAGTGGTGGACTTCCGGCTTCAGTTCAAAAAACTCACCGCGAAACGGCACGATCTTGTTTTCCGGTCTAATGCCGCCGAGTTTTGTCGTGCGATCGCTGTGCAGTCCGGTGCAATTGACCAGACATGTGGCTTCGAAGTCACCAGCCGTGCTGACGACGACCACTTTGCCGTTGCTTTGCTGAATCGACGTCACGCGAGCATCACACGTCACCGTGCCTCCCGCGTTCCGCACAATCTCGGCCAACCGATTGCAGACCTGCCGATAATCCACGATCCCCGCTTCCGGGACGTGGATCGCCTGGATGCCGGCGGAGTGCGGTTCGATCTCCAGCAATCGATTGCGATCGATCATCTCGCAAGCCACTCCGTTCTGTTGGCCGCGTTCCAGAATGGATTCAAGTCGGACAATTTCGGCTTCGTCGATCGCCACGATCACCTTGCCACACAAATCGAACGGCACCTCGTGTTCGCGGCAGAATTCTTCCATGGCGAGCTTGCCGGTGCGGCAGTTTTGGGCTCGCAGCGACCCCGGCCGATAGTAGATGCCGGAATGCAACACGCCGGAATTGTGCCCCGTCTGGTGATGGGCCAATTCGGCTTCTTTTTCGAGAATGACGATCCGCTTGCCGGGATAAGTTTGCACCAGCCGATAGGCAGTGGCCAATCCGACGATGCCGCCGCCAACGATGATGATGTCTGTTTTCTGCATGAATGTGGATGATCTACCGGAGAATGCGTTTTCGATGAGTACCGTTTGCAACGTGCGATCATAACCAGAACACTCGATCTGACTTAACCGGCAGAGCCGCGCGACGGCAAATCGTTGGATGATCGATGGGGAAGGTTTTGAGAAGCCACGCTGGTGTGGTTACGCTTGGAGGTTCGACATGTTCCGTCGTTCCACCCTGGGATGGTTCGTGTGAAGAATCTGTGGATCGCCTTGAGTCGCCGAATTGTCGGCAGCAGAGACAGTCAGACGTATTCGTCTTTGACGGTCGCGGCGGCGGTACATGTCTGCGTGTTCGCGATCTTGGCACAGTTCTCCCGATTCCAGGACTCGCCGATCCCGCCGATCATCCGCACCGCATGGAAAGTGATCGACGACGAGCTGCCCGAGCATGCCGTGACCATCGCGCCGGAAAAACTCGCGAACGAACGCGCGAGTCTCATTTCCGGCGGCATAAATTCCGGGCAACTCTTCCAGACTCGACGCGTCACCGCCGCACAAACGCCACAAGTTCGCACGTATCAGGGGACGTTGGCTGCGTCGAGTTCCGATACCGAACTGCCGTCCGACCTCACCGAAGTGGTCGATGGGGCAAAGAGCGCCGGGGCATCCGGAGTCGGCGGAACCGGGCAAGGCGAAGGAGAAGGCCAGGGCGATCCGAACGGATTTTTTGGAGTTCCCGTTGTCGGCCAAAGAATCGTGTACGTCGTGGACTGCTCGCGCAGCATGAATCACCCACACGACAGTGAAGCCAAGACTCGCTTCCGACGCCTGAAGCTCGAAATTACAAAGTCGATTCGATCGATGGCTCCGCAAATGGAGTTCTACATCATTTTCTTCAACGATCAGGCGCATCCCATGCCGGCCAAGCACATGCAGCCGGCGTTGCCGCGAACTCAACTCCGCTATCTCAATTGGCTGACGCAAGTCCGAGCCGTCGGTGACACGGACCCACGGCAAGCGATGGGCATGGCGGTGCGGATGCAACCGGACGTGATTTACTTCCTGACCGACGGCAGCTTCGATAAGTCCGTGCAAGCCGATCTGCTCAAGCTGCGAGTCGCCAATACCACGATCCACACGTTTGCATTCGGCGAACGAGACGGTGAGCGGACCATGAAACTCATCGCCCGTAACAACAACGGTCGCTACCACTTCATCCCGTGAGCACGAATTCGCGTAAAGTTGCCGTCGAAACCGTCGAGCGGAACTCGTTCCGCTTGTCGCGGGTTCTGATTTCAAAGCACGGAACAGGTTCAGTGCTACGAAATGAACGACACATTTCGACGCCACCGACTCGCGTGGGCATCGGTTGAAAACGTCGCAAGCTCGCCCTACAAGGGCCGCTCGATTTCAACCGTGTCATTCGCAAGGTCACATTATGGCTCGCATCAATGAGAACTTCCTAAAACTTCAAGCTGGCTACCTTTTCCCGGAAATCGGTCGCCGCGTCTCGCAGTTCGTCAGCGCTCACCCGGAAGCCGACGTGATTCGTCTGGGGATCGGAGACGTTACCGAACCGCTGCCGCAAGCCATCGTCGAAGCGATGCATTCCGCGGTTGACGACATGTCCGTCCGCGAGACTTTCAAAGGCTACGGTCCCGAACAGGGATACGACTTTCTGCGAAATGCGATCGCCGAGAACGACTATCAGGCTCGGGGCGTGCCTGTCACCGCCGACGAGATCTTCGTATCCGACGGTTCGAAGTGCGACTCGGGAAACATTCTGGACATCTTTAGTTCGGACAACAAAGTCGCCGTGACCGACCCCGTCTATCCGGTCTATGTCGACACCAACGTGATGGCCGGCAACACCGGTCCGGCAGACAAGTCCGGGCGTTTCGAGGGCTTGGTCTATTTGCCGGTCACTGCCGAGAACGATTTCATTCCGTCGTTGCCGGACGAACCCGTCGACTTGATCTACTTGTGCTATCCGAACAACCCCACCGGCACGGTCGCCACCAAGGAAACGCTCGCCGGGTGGGTGGATTACGCCCGGAAGAACGATGCGATCATTCTGTTTGACGCGGCCTACGAGGCCTACATCACGAACCCTGAGATCCCGCATTCCATCTTCGAGATTGATGGTGCTCGCGACGTGGCGATGGAGTTTCGCAGCTTCAGCAAGAACGCCGGCTTTACTGGTGTGCGTTGTGGATTCACCGTCATTCCCAACAGTCTGATGGGTTCGACGGTCGGCGGTGCTCGGAAGCCGATCCGCGACTTATGGAATCGTCGGCACAGCACGAAATTCAACGGGGCGTCGTACGTGGTTCAACGTGGTGCCGCCGCTGCGTATTCCGTCGAGGGAAAACAGCAGATCGCGGACCTCGTCGAGTTCTATCTCACCAACGCCCAATTGCTGCGCGAGGGCCTGCAAGCGGTGGGCATCAACGTGTATGGCGGAGTCAACGCGCCGTACGTATGGCTCAAGACTCCCGGTGGTCAGACGAGTTGGGAGTTTTTCGACTCGCTGCTGAATCGGGCTCACTTGGTGGGCACGCCGGGAAGCGGCTTCGGAGCCAGCGGTGAGGGCTATTTCAGACTAAGTGCGTTCAACAGCCGAGCGAATGTGGAAGACGCAGTGAAGCGCTTTCAAAAAGTCGTATCTTGAATCGGCCGAAGTCCAATGCCTTCGCGCAGGTAGCATTGGGGACAATCCAATGTCCACTCCAGTCCAAATCGATCCGAATCACCGAAGTTCCCATAGGTAAAGCGATTCAAGAATCGAAAGCACGCAATTCCGTCGAATCCAGCAGGTGGCGATGCGACCCCGACTGCCCGTACGTGATGATCAAATTCCAATGCCGGTATTTGAACCCGCAGAAGATAGACTGGATATGTTCCAACGAAAGCGCCGCCTAATGTTACGGATTGACACCCTGTCGTTGCGCCTGTCACCTGTCATTGGTACGACCAACGAAAGCGCCGCCTAATGTTACGGATTGACACGGGCTGCCACCGGCCATCAAGCAATCTTCTTCGTCGATAAGCAACTCGAAGCCGGAACGATCGGTTCCAGCTCCGGAATCGGCAAGCAGCCGTCGGGATTCTGACGCACCTGCCGGTTGCATCGTCAATTCGACTGAAATCGCCGGACGACCATCGTGTAAAGGCCACTGCTGACGCGACATCAATTTACAACCCAAATGTTCTGCACGAGTTGGTAATCGATTCCGGCCTCGATGCAAAACGTTTTGGATTGGTCAGGCTCTTGCTGCCGAAGCTCCCGGGCCACATCGTCTAAGTCGTCAGCGACGACGACGATTTGACCGTTGGCAATCCCAACAAACTTTCCCGTGTAAGGGGACAGTGGATTGTTGCGAGCATCATGATTGATTTGATCGCCAAGGCGTTGGTTCAGGTCTTGTACGGTATCGGCCATGATTCTTTCCCCCAGAGTACGCGGCACGACCTAGTCGTAGCATTTAATTCTACCCGTGACGTATTTGAATTCAAAACGCGGAATATTGGTCGTCGATCGGCCACTCGGTTGCAGATCCTGATTTGAAAGCACGGAATAAGTTCCGTGCTACCCGAATCAAAGAGTGTCGAAATGAGCCGTAACTCGTTTTGACGTTTTATGTTTGGCTCTCGGGATTCTGCGAACAAGACGGTAAGAAGTTACGACAGAGAGCCCCGGCAATCACCACGGCGATCAGTGGGATCAGTGGTCCACGCATTCGCATGTTCGACCAATACACCGCATGCACCGCGCTGAACGACAGGATCGCCAAAAGCACGATCTGGACCGGCGGGCTGAGTGGAACGCCTTGACGCGCGGCTCGAATCAACCGGCTGGCGAAGGCCAACAGTACAACGGTGTAGAATAGACCAGTCGCCGTGCGCACCAGCCCGCTGCATTCGTGCGGAGCAACTCGCCAAAAGCGGACAATTCGCAGGGCGCATGCTCGAATGAATGAACCCGGGTCGGCGCGGATGTTTGAAAGCGCGCGGTGTTGCATCCAGGCGTCGCGAGCCAACTCGCCTGCAATGCCGGCTTGATGGAGTTCCACTTCCAAGCTGCCTTGCCATGCGACGAGACTTGCATGAGACCATGTCGTGCCCCACGGAGCCTCCAGGACTTCGTCGTAAAAGACGGGATTATTGCCCAACAGCAGCGTATAGCCACCATGAGTGGTCGTTACGATCGGTCGCCCCAGCAAGAGCGAGTTTCGCGTGGCCCACGGGACGACGACGACAAACGCGCCCAACGCGAGTCTCCAGTTGAATGCCGATGCCATGCAACGTCGATGCCGCCAGATCCCAGCGCCGGCGACGAGCATCGCGAAGGCCCAAACCGTCGGCCGGCAAAGTCCGCACACGCCCAGCAGGAACCCCGTCATGCACTGCCGACTCGCCGTGCTTCGAAGCTTCGCGTCGGAATCGAGTGCAGCGGATGCTCCTGAATGAATGTTGATCCACGACACGACCAACGCGGTCAATAGGAGCGTAAAAAGCGTTTCGGTCATGGCTTGCACGGTGAAGCCGATGAGGATCGGATCGAACGCCACAATGGCTGCCGCCACGCAGGCCCGCCGGTTGGAAAGCCCGAGCCGTCGGGCGAGCTGCCCGGTGAGTGCCACCGTGAGTGCTCCCAGCAGCGATTGAAACACGCCGATGCCCCACGACGGCACATTCAGAAAGAAGAACACGGACAACACCAACGGATAAAACGGTGGCCGGAAAGCCGTTGGTTCTCGGGTTTGAGCGTTGATGTACTCTCCGCTCGCGGCGATTCCCTGCGCGAGCGACCGGTAGCCATCGGTGTCGACTTCGAGTTGTTCCGACCAAATTGCCACCGCAGTCAACCGGACTGCCAGCGCCGCGAACACGACGGCGAGCAACATCCAACGATCACTCGATGAGAAACCCGGCGAATTCCGTGCTGGGTGCGGCGCGAGGGTCGAATCAGCATTGACGGTCATTAGCGATGCGACGCAGGATGTGGTGGTAATGCTGGGCGAAACGGTGTGATTCGTCACGCACGTACTGCAACAACCGCAACGCGAACGAATGGCGACTCAACCGGCGCGGTTCGGACTGCCCAGGCAAGAACACTTCTTCTTCCCGCTTCGCCAATGAAATCGTAAACGGCGGCGTGACTCCGATGGTCTTCATGGCGTCCATCGCCGAACTCAGTTGGCCCTTGCCCCCGTCGATCAACAGGATGTCGGGGAACGGCTCGCCTTCCTGCGACAAGCGGCGGAGTCGGCGGCTGACAACTTCCCGGATCGAAGCAAAGTCGTCCACGCCCTCGACCGTACGAATCTTGTATCGCTTGTAACCATGTTTGAACGGCAGCCCGTCAATGAACTGCACCAAACTGGCGACGGTCTCGCCGCCTTGCAGATGTGCGATATCCACGCCCTCGATGCGTCGCGGCAGGTCGGGCAGTTGAAAGACTTTCTTCAGGCCGGCCATGCCTTTCTTGGGGTCGATGTAGAAGACTTCCGGCTGCGCGTGCTGTTCCAAGTCGCCGCGGAGTTTCAGGTTCTCAAGTGCTTGGATTTCATCGCGGATTCGCGCGGCGGTTTCGAACTTGAGTTCCTTGGATGCCGCCAGCATTTCCGCGTGCATCTCTTTCAACAGCTTCGCTTTCTTGCCGTCGAGGAACAGTCGCAACCGCGCGATGTCCTTGCGGTAGTCGTCCTTGTTGATCAGCAAGTTACACGGAGCGGTGCATTGCTTGATGCTGTGCAGCAGGCACGGTCGAAACCACTGCCAGCGTTCGTCGCCTTCGTCGATATCCAGC
>JAQBZS010000325.1 GCA_027622115.1 Planctomycetota bacterium
AATTCGCGGGGGCCGGTTCTACGGGGCGTCCGATCAAGACGGCCACAGCGCCGACACCGACCCCGTATCGGTGCAGGAATTCGCCGCCACGATCGCCTACGGTCTGGGACTCTCACTGACGGAAGAGGTGCATTCGAAAACCGGTCGCCCGTTCAAAGTCGCCAATGGGGCCGAGCCGGTAAAGGCCCTCTTTGGCTAGAAGCTATCTGAAAAAGGGGTCTGAACCTTTGGATGCCTCGCTAAACCCCGGCAAAAACTGAGGCCGGAGAGGGTCAGTCCCGGTTTTTCAGATAGCTTACATTTTGGGGGATCGGGGTTGATCGCGAATCGCGAAAGCCGTGCTGGACAAGGGGCTGGATTCGCAAACGGCCTATGAAATCGTGTCCATCGACATCGCGGATATTGATGTCGGTGACAACGTGGGTGCTCGCTTGCAGGCGGATCAGGCTGCGGCCGACAAACGAATCGCTCAGGCCAAGGCCGAGGAACGTCGAGCGCATGCGGTCGCGCAAGAGCAAGACATGAAGGCGCTGGTTCAGGAGAATCGTGCGAAAGTCGTCCTGGCGGAAGCCGAAGTCCCAATGGCGATGGCTGCGGCGTTTCGAGCGGGGAACCTACGAGCCGGCGGAAATCAGGGGTCGGCAACGCCGTAAGGATCCCCGATAAGCCGGAACCCAAAACGATGGAACAGGCCCCACTCGGGCAATTGATCGGACTGATCCGTCCGATCGGACTGATCCGTCAAATCTCCTGATCATCTTGCGATGGATATCACTGAAAAGAGACGAAGCGGACTGTGGAACGGCTCGGCTGCGCCGTGATCGATTGTTTGCTCTATGGGTCGGGAGTATTTTTTCATGTCGACGTTGGATACCGACCCACTGCTGCCTTCCATTTTGGATCGATTGATTGATCTCGATCCGAAAGTCTCCGAGGAACCGCTCTGGGCTCGATCTCACTCGGTAAGGCTGATCCGGAACAACGTGGGCCGCGACCTCGAAGCGTTGTTGAATACGCTGCACACGCGACAGGATCTCGTCGATGGCAAAGGCGAATTGGCCGAATCCGTGCTGACTTATGGGTTGCCGGACTTCACCGCGTCCGGCATGGACGCGGGCGACGAACGGACGCGTCTGGAAGCCTGCGTGGAACAAGCCATCCGCTCGTTCGAGCCGCGTTTGATTCAGGTCAACGTGACGGTGCATCCTCTGAAGAGTCATCGTGACCGTCAGTTGCACATGACGATCGAAGCGATCTTGCATGTGCATCCCCTGGTCGAACCCGTGTCGTTTGATGCGGTGGTCGACACTTCCAGTCAAGCTTGCAAAGTGAACTGAACGGGTAGGCCAAGTTATGCGTCGCGACCTCGAACACTACTACGAACAAGAGTTGTTCTACGTCCGCAAAATGGCCAGCGAGTTCGCCGAGGGTCGACCGAAAATCGCGGACCGGCTAATGCTCGATGGAGAAGGTCAGTCGGATGATCCACACGTCGAACGATTGATCCAAGCGTTTTCGTTTCTGACCGCGCGGATTCAACTCAAGCTCGATGATGAGTTTCCGCAACTCGTCGATTCGCTGCTCGACGTGTTGTATCCGCACTACTTGGCACCGATTCCGTCGATGTCCGTCGTGCAGTTCGACCCCGATCCGGATCAAGGTCAATTGACCGCCGGATACGACATCGAACGCCACCGCATGCTTTATTCACGCGAAGTCAGCGGCTTCCCCTGCCGTTTTCGCACGACCTATCCGCTGCGTCTGTGGCCGTTGGCGGTGGAACTCGCAGAATACCACGCCAAGCCATTCAGCGATTCGTTGCACGTTCCGTCGCTCGAATCCGATCTGTTCGTCAACGAACGCGACGTCAAGGCGGTCATTCGCATCAAGTTGAAGACAATCGGTGGCGCGTCGATTGCCGAGTTCGATGCGAACCGTTTCAACGGCCGGACGGCGGGCGAAACTCCGGTCGACAGCCCCAACGGATTGCGGTTTTTTCTGTCCAACGACGACCAAACCGTCAGTCAACTCTACGAACTCATTTTCAATCAAACGCTGGCGGTTCGCGGCCGGCCGACCGGTGATTTCGCCAAGACTTCGGTGCAGCCGCTCGGCATCGAAGACGTCGGCTTCGACGTGGGCGAAGGCATGCTGCCGTACGGCAATCGTTCGTTTCTCGGCTATCGGCTGCTGACCGAGTTCTTCTGCTTCCCCCGCAAGTTTCACTTTTTCGACGTCACGGGTCTCAAGTCGGTGATCAAGGCGGGTGCCGACAAATCGATCGAATTATTCCTGTTTCTCGACCACCATGCCCCCGAACTGACATCGAGAATCAACGCCGAAACCTTCCGGCTGGGCTGCGTGCCGATCGTGAACTTGTTTAAGACCAAGGCGCATCCGATTCAAGCCACGCACATGAAGTCGGAATACCGCGTCGTGGCCAATGAACGGCATCAGCGGTCGATCGAAGTCTATTCGGTGAACGCGGTCAGCAGCACGGATCGCGGCACGGGCGAGTCCGTTGAGTACGAGTCCTATTTTGCCTGCCGTCATGGTGCGTCCACGGTGAAACCCTCGGCGTATTGGGTTTCGGAACGCCGCGCGGCCATCCACAAAAACGATCGCGGGACTGAAGTGTATTTGTCGATCGTCGACCCCACGTTCGCTCCCACACGACCGCCGCATGACGTATTGAATGTCGATATCACATGCTCCAACCGCGATCTACCCGGCGAATTGAGAGCTGCCGGAGGTGCCGAGTGGGGCTTTCAACTTGAAGGCCAAGCACCGGCGAAGCACATCGTTCCGGTCGTCAATCCCACGACCTCGCATCGCCTGGCATTCGGCCGCCAGCAACACGGACAGAAAAAAGGCCAACCCACACTCGACGCTCGCGAACACCGCTGGCGATTGGTTTCGCACTTGTCGCTGAACCACTTGTCAATCACCGACGACGAGTCCGGTGCCGATGCGCTGAAAGAAATCTTGCGGCTGTACGACTACGCCAGTTCGCAGGTCACGGCGCAATTGATCGCGGGCATTTCATCCGTAAAGAGCAAACGCATCACGCAGCGTTTGACGGACGGTGTCGTGCAGGGCTTCTGCCGAGGCACTCGGATCACGATCGAATTTCGGCCGGACGCGTACAGTTCAAGTGGCGTCTATCTGTTTGCGGCAGTCCTGGATCGCTTTCTGGCGATGTATACGTCGATCAACTCGTTCACACAGTTGGTGACGAAGTGGGTGGGCGCTCCCGAACCGTTCAAAACATGGCCATGCCGGATCGGCATGCGCGATCATCTTTAGTGGGTGGGACTGACATGAGAATTGAGAAACTTGGCAAGGCTCCGTTTCGCCACAACCTTCCAACTGATCATGTCGCCGCAACCGAACGCGACGCTTCATCGCGAAATTCCTCGAGCATCGATTGTGTCGCGCTTGGAGGCATGTTGGTGCTGGTTCTGGCGGTTGTCGCGAACGATGTCAGGGCGGCGGATCGGCCGCTCGAACGTCCCGAGACCGTGACTGCGAAACACGGGATGGTCGTTAGCGTTTCGAGCCCCGCGACCGAAGTCGGTGTGGCGATTCTCAAGCGAGGCGGCAACTCGGTTGATGCGGCCGTCGGTGTGGCGTTGGCATTGGCGGTGACGTATCCGCAGGCCGGGAATATCGGTGGCGGAGGATTCATGATGGTCCATCCGTCGGACGGTCGACCGCCAATGTGCGTCGAATATCGAGAGACCGCGCCGGCGAGCGCGCATCGCGACACGTTCTCACTCAAGGACAATCGCCTCGGTCACAAAGTCGTCGGCGTGCCCGGCACGTTGCGCGGATTGGAACTCGCTCACAAAACGTACGGCAAATTGACGTGGGCGGAACTGGCGGTGCCCGCGGAAAAGTTGGCTCGCGACGGATTTGCCCTGGATCATGCCGTTGCCGATTCGCTCAACGAATCCTTGAAGAGCGAGGCGACTCGGCCATTCAAGGCGTTCCATCTGGCGTTCGGTCGCACGGACCAACGCGACTGGAAAGCGGGCGATGTCCTAAAGCAACCGGACCTTGCCAAGACGTTGGCGTTGATTGCCAAGCATGGTGCGGACGCTTTTTATCACGGACCGATTGCGGGTCAAATTGTCGCTGAAATGCGGACTGGACGCGGCTTGATCACGGCGGACGACTTGCGAAATTATCGCGCAAAACTTCGGCAGCCGATTCGGGGGACCTTTCACGGATTCGACATCTACGGCCCGCCGCCACCCAGTTCCGGCGGCATCTGTCTCGTGCAAATGCTGAATGTGTTGGAGCAGTTCCCGCTTAAAAAACACGACCGGTATTCGGCGCAAACGCTGCACTTGATGGTGGAATCGATGCGGCGAGCCTACTTGGATCGGGCTCGACATCTCGGTGACGCGGACTTTGTGAAAATCCCGCCGCACCTGATCACCAAGGACTACGCCAAGAAACTCGCGGCATCGATCGATGCCGAACGGGCCACGTCCAGCGAGGAACTGGCGACCGACATTCCGCTGGCCGAAGAGCCACCATCGACGACGCATTTCTCCGTGATGGATTCGTCGGGCATGGCGGTGTCGAACACGTACACATTGGAGCAGAGTTTTGGTTCGCGAGTTGTCGTACGCGGCGCGGGATTCCTACTCAACAACGAAATGGGCGACTTCAATTGGAAAGCCGGCCACACGGATCGACGCGGACGGATCGGCACACCCGCGAATTTGATCGCCCCCGGCAAACGCATGTTGAGTTCTCAGACACCGACGATCGTGGCCCGCGACGGCAAGCCGGTGCTCGTCACGGGAAGTCCCGGCGGCCGCACGATCATCAACACGGTGCTGTGCATGGTGGTGAACGTCACGCTTTTCGACATGACGTTGGAAGAAGCGATGGCCGCGCCTCGGTTGCATCACCAATGGTTGCCCGACGAAGTCCGCTTCGAGTCGACCGGCGACGCGATATACGCGGACGTGGTCGCGAAACTCAGAAAGCTCGGCCACAAGGTCAATCCCAAGTCCGCCCAGCAGGGAGACGCTCACTCGATCCTGCGTGATTCGAGCACGGGCGAATTGCACGGAGTTGCCGATACAAGGCGAAGCGGAAAAGCCGCGGGGTTTTGATCGACGAATATCGTGACCGAAGAATCGCCTGCAATCACCTCCCGGAACGAATTCGTAGGCGGTCCGCCTGTGCTTCACGATTCCTTAATTGAGTTACTTGAACTTGATTCAAAGGCTGGGATGTGACTTATAGGCTACACTTGCAAAAGCGTGGATTCCACAGTCTGGCGACGGTAGCCACGGCTCAATCGAAACTGTTATTTCGCGGTCGATGCTTCCTGTTGTTGCCGCCTCACATCCGCGAGACCGGGGACCGGTAGACCACTCGGCACACTTGTAGGGATCGTGGCGCGCAGTCGCTCATGGAGATTGGGTGCAGTCAGCGAGGCAAGAAACTGCATTAGGTCATCGAATTCTTGTCGGGTTATCGCAATGGGGGATAAATCGACTCCTTGTATCATCTGTTGGATCACGCCTCCTTTCGCAGAGTAAGCATGTTTTAGAGCAGGCTGCGTTAAGTGCGACTCTGGGTTGTACGTAAGAAGTGACCTAACGGGATTTAGATGGTGCCGGACGACGCCACGCAGGTCACTTATCGAACCGTTGTGCATCCACGGGCCGGTTTCCGTCACGTTGCGTAGCGGCGGTGTTCGAAATGCGTAGAGATCCCTGCAGTCCTTCGTTTCTGCATACCGCCCTACGTCCAGGCCGAGCTTGCTGTCCTTGCCAGGGCCGACGTGCGGCACGGCGAGATTGTAGTGCTGTTGATCCGTAAGCAACGGGCCTGAATGGCAGCGGCCGCAGCCCGCCTTTCCGTAGAATACAATTCCGCCTCGCTTCTGCGGATTACTTAATGCCTCGAGGTTGCCTCTCATGTATTCATCGAATGGGCTGTCATCGAAACTGAACGCAACCGTTTCGAAAGCTGCAATGCAATTGGCCGCCTGAACGAAACTGAGTCGATGGAGGTCTTGGAGAGTAATGTTATAGGCATCCATGAACAACTTCTGATATCCGGGCACTTGCAGCAATCTCTTCATCAAGAGGTGCCAGATGGCCGGCCAGTCCTTATCGCCAAGCGCAGCCAATTCGTTGTTGTGCAATGGGTTGTATGCGTCTTGGATAGCCCCCCGCATCTCGTCTCGACTTGTGACGGGGAACATGGCTTGCAGTGCGAGCAGATTCATAATGCCCGGTGGCAACTGAGCTTTGGCTGGCGAGATCGCGTAACCGTCCGGTGTGATAGCAACGCGACTGTCCCAGAATTGAGAAGACCAATAGCGTGAACCACGATTGAATAAATCGGGAGAGTTTCGGGGGGCGAAACGCCGGCCCCGACCTGAGATCCTTGCCGGGCCAATCCGACTTGGCGTCATCGTGCCCGTGCCAACGGACAACGAAAGCGAGTCCCCTCCTGCCAACGTTGGGTGATGGCACGTCGCGCAAGCCACGTCTCGATTGCCGCTCAGCAGAGGGTCGAAGAACAATGCTTGCCCGAGTCTCAATTGAGCGTCGGGAAAGGTGGGGCTGCGGTCGATTGGGGCGACATTATGTGCCCGAAGCAATCTGATCAGCAGAATGTCCTCGTGTGAATACTGGCTTATTACGCCACCGGCTTGTTGTACCGCGAAATCGTTGGGGCTTTTCAGGTTGGGAGGATGAACACGAGCAATAAAACGTGAGGTCGCGTTATTGACGGGAAGGACTGTTGACTTGGCGCTTGAACGCCGCTGGTCGCGTCGGGCATGTGATGATGAGGCGGACGTGACGCGGTGTTCACGCGGGGAAGCGGTCGTACTATGTGCTGGTCTGTCGCTTCTCACCGGTGAATTCGTCGTCTGTTGGCAGGCGAATGTCACCAGCGTGATTAGAATATAGAAACGACAGTTTGCAATCAGCCTGGACGATCCAGCTCGGCGCGTCGAATGTGCGAATTGGAGTTTCTTGGTGTTGTACATGACGGGCGTTGGAAGCCGAGATGGCTCATTGACTCGTTCGAATCTCGTCACGCAGCCTTGGCATTGGGGCAGAGGTAAAAACGACGAGCGTAAGGAGATCCACGCGGTCGCCGTTTGCGTGGGCGAGCCTGAGTATCAGACTCATCGACGCGATTGGTTCCGTTGATCAACCAGACAGCTCGCCACCCGTCAAATGGAAATCTCGATACGTCTACGCAGATTGGATTAATCAGAGGCAAATCAGCATGTGAGGCGCGGAGCGATCGGTCTAATGCGTAAAGCGAGTTCTTGTGAAGAACTGCTGGAGAATGAAAGGGTCAGGTCTCTTTGATTGTCTTGGCAATCCAATCGAATCAAAGAGACCTGAACCTTTTTCTGCTTTCCATCGTCGATGTTGAGGGGCGAGATCGTGGATTTTAATCCTACAGCGTTTGGAAGTATCGTAGTTTCATCCGAGACGGCGGAGATTCTTAGCCGGTTCGCCGGTCCAGAGATTCAGCGGATTCCCGCTACGGTTCGGGGCGCTGATGGTGAATGCCTTCGACCTCGGTCCCGCCAACCCCGAGAAGCTCGATTCCCGCTACGGTTCGGGGCGCTCATGGTGAATGGG